>JBILSG010000080.1:0-8420 GCA_044372235.1 Chitinophagaceae bacterium | reverse complement strand
AAAGTACAGTAAGAGAAAGAATAGGGATGAGGATACTTTTTTTCATAACAATTGAATCATATTAATTTAATCCATTATTTCTGTGTCATCATATCCGTCCTGATTCAGATATAATGAGATGTCATTTTCCGGAATTTCCTGCAAAATTTCTTCAATAACATCCTTGTTTATTTCCACAAGCAATGTTGATTGCATATCTGATTCTTCGCTCGGCAGATCAGGAATTCCTGAAACTGCGTCTTCATTCAGGTAGCTGTCATATGCATCCAAAGAGATACTTTCGATACTAGCTTCCATGTTTACGAGCGAATAACTATCAGAGGTTTTTTTGTTATCAGACACAAATCCCCAAACAGTTAATAAACCAGCTATGCTGGCAGCTATTGAATAACGTAAAATCCTTTTGAATGGGATAATTTTTCCTGATTTTATAATTTCATTAGGAATAACAGGTTTGAATTGGTTGAAATATCCTGTGGGAACTTTAAATGGCACCTCTTTATCCAGATTTCCGAGAAAATCCAGTGAGGGTTCTTCTTCGAGGTACTGTATTCTTTCTAAAATACGTTTGGGAAAATGCTCAAAATAGCTTTCCTGGGGTGTATTGAATGGTGTTTCTTCAGTCAATTCCGCAACGGTCTGGCTGATATCAAGAAGCTCGTCTCGTATGTGTTTGCTTTTTGGCATCTCTATATTGACTGATCTTAATGAGAATGGTTTAACGGTTAACAATATATTCTTCTATCTTTTTTACAGCATGGTGGTAACTGGCTTTCAGGGCACCAACCGATGTTTCCAGTACCTGACTCATGTCTTCATAAGTCATTGCTTCAAAATAACGAAGATTGAATACTATGCGTTGTTTTTCGGGTAGTTGCTGGATCGCTAATTGCAGTTTCCATATGGCTTTCTGTTCGTCGAAACCTTTTTCAGCCACTAATTTATTTTCCATGGACTCACTGACAAGGTCAAAGGAAATGCTGGATTTACGTTTTTGCTGCTCCAGGTGTGACAATGATTCATTTACTGCAATTCTGTACAACCAAGTATAAAGTCTGGCATCTTCCCTGAAATTCTGAAGGGCGTTCCATGCCTTGATAAATACATTTTGAAGAACATCATCGGTATCTTCATGTGTAATAACGATTCTTCGGATTTGCCAATAAAGTTTTTCCTGGTATTTTTTTACAATTAAAGTAAATACCTTTTCCCTGTCCTGATTCGATTTAAACAGGTATACCAGTTCATTATCGTCATTTGGTTGCCCGTCAGGCATTTTTTCTTGCCATTACTTTTTCTGCTGCTGCAACAATAAACTCCGTATCAAGTCCATACTTTTTGAGAAGCTCTGTCGGTTTGCCACTTTCTCCAAATGTATCCTGGGTGCCAATCATTTCAATCGGAATCGGATGTGTTGCTGTAGAAACCTGCGCGATTGAATCACCCAAACCGCCCAATACATTATGCTCCTCTGCCGTCACTGCGCATCCTGTTTTCTTAATAGACTGAATAACTGCCTCTTTATCAAGCGGCTTTATGGTATGAATATTGATAACATCTGCAAAAATGCCTTTCTCCTTAAGTATTCTGGCAGCCTCTATAGCTTTCCATACCAGGTGTCCACATGCAAATATGCTTACATCATTTCCCTCTGCCAATTGCTGGGCCTTTCCGATAATAAACGGCTCTTCCGGGTTGGTGAAAATTGGCCATACTGGTCTTCCGAACCGCAGGTAAACAGGACCTTCATAGTCTGCAATGGCAATGGTTGCTGCCTTGGTCTGATTATAGTCACAAGGAACGATTACAGTCATTCCGGGCAGCATTTTCATAAGTCCGATATCTTCGAGAATCTGATGGGTTGCGCCATCTTCGCCAAGTGTCAGTCCAGCATGGGAGGCACAGATTTTTACATTTTTGCCGGAGTAGGCAACAGACTGTCTGATCTGGTCGTATACCCTTCCTGTAGAAAAATTGGCAAAAGTAGTAGTGAATGGAATCTTGCCGCCAACAGTAAGGCCAGCAGCTATTCCAATCATATTGGCTTCAGCGATACCGCATTGGATGAATCTGTCTGGAAAAGACTTGATAAACGGACCCAGTTTCAGTGAACCTGCGAGGTCTGCGGTAAGGGCAACAACATTGGGGTTTTTTTGTCCCAATTCAAAAATTCCGTCACCAAAACCACTTCTTGTATCTTTCTGTCCGGTTACCTGTATCGAATCCAACATAATCGTCAAAGTTTGCCGCAAAGTAAAGCTAAAAGCAATGCAATGAAAGCATTAGCCCGTTAATTTTTTCCCTAATTCAGCCTGTATGTTCTGATATCCAGATGCAGGGGTTGTGTCTGCATGTATTGTTCCCATTTCCAGGCACTGGACATGATGTCGTTTAAACTGTACTGAGGAATCCATCCGAGTAATTTCCTGGCTTTATCGTTATTGGCGAATATAGCGATTACATCACCGGGTCTTCTTTCTCCAAGTCTGTAATTGAGTTTGATACCTGTGCTTTCTTCAAAAGCCCTGATTGATTCCAACACAGAAATGCCATCACCTGAGCCGATATTAAAAACTTCACATTTTGAAGCATCAGCATTTTCCATCAGGAATTTAATGGCGAGGGTATGTGCATGGGCCAGGTCGCAAACATGAATGAAGTCGCGTATACAAGAGCCGTCTCTTGTAGGGTAATCTGTACCAAAAACGGTTAATTGAGCTATTTTACCTGAAGCAGTCTGGGTAATGACTGGTGTAAGATTCTGCGGTTTATCTACCGGCAGCTCACCCAACATGGCACTGGGATGGGCACCGGCAGGGTTGAAATAGCGCAGTAAAACTGATTTGCATTTGCTTTTTGTAGCAGCAAATGCCTCGATCATTTGTTCTCCCATTTGTTTTGTTAGTCCATATGGGGATTCAGCTTGTTTGCGGGGAGTTTCTTCAACAACGGGAATATGATCCGGATTGCCATAAACAGTACAGGAGGAAGAAAAGACAAAATGCGGTATGTCAAATTCTTCCATGCATTTCAGCACATTGATCAGTGATCCCATGTTGTTGTGGAAGTAAAGAAGTGGGTTTTCAACTGATTCTCCAACTGCTTTATAGGCTGCAAAATGGATTACTCCCGTGATGTTGTTATTGTCTTCAAAAATCGCCCGCGTTTCATCAAAATTGCATAAATCAACTTTGTAGTTTTTAATGCGTGTGCCGGTAATTTTTTCAATGCCATCCAGCATGCCAGCGTTAGAGCGGGATTGATTGTCTGCAGAAATAACTTCAAATCCATGCTGCAGGAGGTCAACAATTGTATGTGAGCCAATATAACCGGTGCCGCCGGTAACCAGAATTTTTCCTTTCATATCATTATTTGACAAGATCAGTTAGGTACTTTCCATAACCGCTTTTAAGCAGTGGCTCTGCCAGCTTGAGTAATTGTTCTGTGCTGATAAAACCTTTTCTCCAGGCTATTTCTTCAATACAGGCAACTTTTATACCCTGCCTTTGTTCAATAACCTGAATGAATTGTGAGGCCTGCATCAGTGAGTCGAAGGTACCTGTGTCCAGCCAGGCAGTTCCCCTGTCAAGCACAGAAACACTAAGCTTACCCCTACGCAGGTATTCAAGATTGATATCGGTAATTTCATATTCACCTCTGGGGGAGGGTTTTATATTTTTCGCTATTTCTACAACTTCATTGTTGTAGAAATAAAGTCCGGGTACAGCAAACCTACTTTTCGGTACAACTGGTTTTTCTTCAATTGAAATGGCTTTCATGTTAGCGTCAAACTCAACAACGCCATATCTTTCGGGGTCACTAACCTGATAGGCGTAAACAATACCTCCATCCGGATTGGTATTCTTTTCAAGTGTTTTGCCAAGCCCCATCCCATAAAAAATGTTATCCCCCAAAACCAATGCACAGGAATCATTGCCAATAAAAGATTCACCAATGACAAACGCCTGGGCCAGACCATTTGGAACAACCTGTTCGGCATAAGTAAAATTTACACCCAGGTGGCTTCCGGTGCCAAAGAGCTTCTGAAACTGTGGGAGATCCTGTGGCGTAGAGATTATCAGGATATCTCTGATACCGGATAGCATTAAGGTAGAAAGTGGATAGTAAATCATTGGTTTGTCGTAAACCGGCATGATTTGCTTGCTGATGGCGTAAGTTATAGGATACAGCCTGGTTCCTGAACCTCCGGCTAAAATGATGCCTTTCATGCGCGTAATATTGGGTACAAAGATGGTGTTTTTTTAATTATCCACAACTACTTCAGTGCTTAACATTGGCTTAACACGATGGATACAATTGGTTAACATTGGGGTAACATACGGGTTACGCAGCTGAGGGAATTTTGCATCATCAAACTGAACTATGCGTAATTCATTATTTTCAAAAACTTTATTGCTACTAACTGTAATTGCAGCGTCAATTACAGCCGTAGCAGCACAAAATGCGGTTACACTTTCCGGGAAAGTAATCAACCGCAGCAATGAGCCAATTCCAGGAGCTTCGGTTTCGGTAACAGAAACCAAACGCTCAGTGATGGCAAACATCGAGGGCTTTTTTTCAATCCAGTTGGAAAAGTCAAAAAAGTACACAATCGTAGTTTCCAGTGCGGGATATATTACCAAGTCTATTGAAGAAGTTGAAGCCGGATTAGCTGATGATGTGCTTACAGTTGTACTTGAACCACGGGTAACTACCGGTGAGAATATCGTTATCAGGTCAACAAGAAGACAAGAGAGCACTGTGGCGTTGCTGGCCTTTCAAAGAACCAGTGCGGGTATGGCAAGTGGACTTGCCGCAGATTTCATCAAAAGAACACCTGATAAAAATACTGGTGAGGTTTTAAAACGTGTGAGTGGTGCATCCATTCAAGATAACAAGTTTGTTATTGTTCGTGGATTATCTGACCGTTACAATGCTGCCATGCTGAACAGTGCCTTGCTTCCGAGCAGTGAGCCGGATAAAAAAGCATTTTCTTTTGACATGTTCCCGGCTGCATTGATTGACAATATTATTATAAACAAAACGGCTACTCCTGAATTTACAGGAGAGTTCACAGGTGGCTTGGTTCAAGTTAATACAAGGGATATCCCTACAAAAGATGTACTGACTGTTGGTTTTGGACTTGGATACAACAACCAGTCTACCTTCAAGCCATTTGTAAGCAATAATAGAAATCAATACGATTGGTTGGGATTTGATGATGGAACCAGGTCTATCCCTGATAGTTTTCCTGCAACTGCGCAACTTTACCGTGCACTTGGGAAAAATGCTGCTGGTGTAGACAAGCAGGTTAGTCTTACCCAGGAGTTTAGGGGTGATGTTTATGGTGAAGTACAGACAATAGCAGCTCCCATCAAAAACTTCAGTCTCACCTATGCTCAAAATCACAAACTTAAGAATGGCGGAAGTCTAGGTACTTTGCTGGCGATCAATTACAGGAATTCAATGCTGGTTTATAACGCCAAAAAGGCCTTTTATGAAGCCGATGGAAAGAATGTATTCGAATATACTGATGTCCAAAACCATTACCAAACCAATCTCGGTGGTGTAATGAACATCACTTGGGTGAAGGGTAAAAACAAGATTTCCTTCAAGAATCTGTTTAACCAGCTATACGATGACAATTACTACGAAAGAACTGGGTACAACACAAACAGGTTGAATGATATCAAGTTTTATTCTTCATATCTCAATCAGCGTTCACTTTTCAGTTCACAGCTTGAGGGCGAGCATCAACTTTCCAAGTCAGGTATAAAGTTTAAATGGAACGGAAACGCAGGTTACAACTGGAAGACACAGCCTGATTTGCGCAGTGCACTTTATGCCAGAACCATCAATACTTCTCTTCCCTTCGAGATTGATCCTGATGATACCCGCAGGTTTTACAGTGACCTGAAAGATTACAGCTTTGGTGGTGGTGGTCAGTTTATCATACCGATGAACTGGGGCTTGAAAGATAAGCAGACATTCAAGCTTGGAGGAAACAACTTGGTGCGTATACGCGATTTCAGCAGCCGCATCTTCAGGTATAACATTACAAACTTCAATTCTTTTGTTGCTAAAAATGCACAGAAGCCTGTTGAGTCAGCATTCTATTATGACAACATGGGGCAGAATGGGTATGTACTGGAAGAATTCACAAATAACCAGGACAGGTACTTTGGGGTTTCAGTGCTGAATGCAGCATATGGCATGTTTGATAACAAATTTGGAGCTTTCCGTTTTATCTGGGGATTGAGGGCTGAGAATTTTCAACAGTTGCTCACTTCAAAAACCCAAACAGGGGAACGTGCTGCAAAGCTGACAGAAAAGTGGGATTATCTTCCTTCAGGAAACGTAATCATCAATGTTGGCGACAAACAAAACTTGCGCTTGGCTGCAAGCAGAACAGTTGCAAGGCCTGAGTTTAGGGAAATTGCTGAGTTTGCATTCTTTGATTATGAAATGAATTATGGTGTGAAGGGAGATACAGCTTTACGCAGAAGTTCAATTTTGAACTATGATGTCCGCTACGAAATATATCCTAAGGCTGGCGAGTCGATTAGCTTAGGTGCTTTCGTAAAGGATTTTACTGATCCGATTGAATTCAGGCTCGACCCATCCAGTAATGCTGATGCAAGAAGGTATTTTTACCAGAACGCGGTAAGCGCAAGAACAGTTGGATTGGAATTTGAGATCCGCAAATCACTTGAGTTCATTGCACCTTCGTTAAAGAATTTTAGTTTCTTCGGTAACTATACATACCTTAACTCAGAAGTTGTTTTCAATGATCTCAGTGCAGCCAACAAAGAGGTTAAAGCAGATCGTCCACTTCAGGGACAATCACCATACCTGATTAATGCAGGATTACAGTTCAGTAGCAATATAGTTAATGCATCAGTATTGTATAACAGAGTTGGTGAAAGGCTTACCCTTGTAGGAAATGATGAATTTCCAAACGTTTATGAACGTCCAAGGAACCAGTTAGATCTTCAGCTTGCTCATAAAGTGCTTGATGGAAAAGGGGAGGTTAAAATCAATTTTGCGGATATCCTCAACAATGCATTCTATTTCTATGAAAACGTGGATTCAAAAACAAGTTTTACTGAAGGTGTAGACAGGATGTTCAGTTCTTATAAGCAGGGATCTACTATATCAATTGGCTTTACTTACGATTTCAATATTGCACGTAAAAAATAGGCATCACTACAAGAAAAAAGATAAAAAACAGTTTATGAAAAAAATGCTTTTAGGAGTTCTTGCCATCGCGGCAATCACAGTAAGCTCCTGTATTAAAGTAAATTTCGAAGAAACCATCAACAACACTACATCAGGTGGTTCTAACGCTTCAGATCCTCAAGATCCAGCTACCAATGGCGGAATCATTCAGGGTATTCTGAACAAAAGTTATTACCTGCCAAAAGGTAAGTACACGCTCAAAGGATATGTGTATGTAACTGATGGTAATATCCTTACTATTGCTCCGGGAAGTGTTATCGTGAGTGACATTACAGAGAAAGGAGCACTGATTATCGAGCGTGGTGCTAAATTAATTGCTGATGGCAGAGCAACTGATCCAATTGTTTTCACTTCTGGAAAGGCAATTGGTCAGCGTACACCAGGTGATTGGGGTGGCATAATCATGTTGGGTAAGGCACCAACTAATCGTCCTCTTGATCCAGCCCCGATTATTGAAGGTGGTGTTGGTCGCAAATATGGCGGTACTGAACCCAATGATGAAAGTGGAATTCTACGTTTTGTACGCATAGAGTTTGCTGGTATTGCAGCTGAACCAGGATCTGAGATCAATGGTTTAACACTTGGTGGTGTTGGTTCCGGTACTACAATCGAAAATGTACAGGTTTCATTTGGTAATGATGATGCTTTTGAGTTTTTCGGTGGTACAGTAAACTGTAAAAACCTGATTGCTTTTGCTACTGCTGATGATGACTACGATTTTGATTTCGGCTATCAGGGTAAAATACAGTACGCTATCGCTTGCCGTAAGCCTGATTTTGTTGATGGTGGTGATGCCGGAAATGGTATTGAGTGCGATAATGACGGATCCGGATCTGCAGCAACACCAGTTACAAGACCTCAGTTGAGTAATTTTACTTTTGTTGGTCCAAATAACGCCACAGGTACTGCAGCTAACCACAATTTTGGCAACCGTTGGAGAAGGGCAACACAATTTGTATTGCGCAATTCAATCATGATTGGTTGGGCAAAAGCTGGTTTTTCTATCGAGTCCAAGGCTACAGCAGATGCTTATGTTGCCGGTACATCTGAATTCAGGAACAACCTTGTTCATACAAATACTGCTGGTGCTTTCTACCGTGGTGACGCTACAGCAATTGCTGTAATAACTGCAGCTGCTATTCAGGCTAAAGCTGAATCCGAAGGTGGCTTAACTCTTGCCA
>JBILSG010000404.1:0-2527 GCA_044372235.1 Chitinophagaceae bacterium | reverse complement strand
GGCAGTAAGAGATAGCAGTGAAACAACCAGGAGATTGAATAGAACTTTCATAACGTCTGTGTTTTTATTTTAGTGAAATTAACCATTTTCAGCACAAAAAGTTGTTATGCAAGGTTAAGATGAGGATAAATCATGGCTGAAGTTTTCTTCCTGAGAAATTTAGACGACTCTAAATCAATCCTGAATAACCTCTTTTCCGATCAGATCCCAGAGATTTCCATATATGTCCCTAAAAACAAGCACCCTACCGTAAGGCATTTCTTCCGGTGGCCTGACGATTTCAACATGGTGTTCCAATAGCCTGTCGTAATCCTGTTGAAAGGTATCGGTATGCAAAAATAAAAATACCCGTCCTCCAGTCTGGTTGCCAACGGCCTGCTCCTGAAGCGGTCCAACTGCCCTGGCAAGCAGCAACTGACAACTTCCATCACCGGGTGAAACAAGAACCCAGCGCTTGGTTTCAGATAGGGTCTCATCCTGAATGAGTTCAAATCCCAGCACACCCGTGTAATAAGCAATCGCTTTGTCGTAATCATCCACCACCAGGGCGATATGGGCCAGTTTCTTCATTTCTTTTTTCTTTTCATTTCTCTTCGGTCAGCTTCCTCAAAACACTTTCAATAATGGGCATTGTTTGCGGACCAATGCTCATGCCTGTTAAATATGGGCTATGGGGAATCTCATTCCCTTCTTTAAAATAATCGGGCTTCAGAATATAGCCCAATGCATCCATCGATAATCCCATTACCATAACCGGACCACCACGTTCTGCCAATTTGCGTGAATACAATCCAAGAGCAGGAGATGTCTCCCCGGGATGGGTAACAAAACTTGCATCCCCAATCCTGAAAAATGCGATTTCTGAGCGGACGGAATCACCAAAGCTGCGCCTGATTACACCCATACCTGAAAGGGTTTTGAAGGTATTATTCTCTATAGGAAACCGCACAGCTGAACTTCTGAATTTAAGTCTCGTTGATTTCAGCGTATTGGCCTGCTTTAGCAATTGAAGGGCAAATGTGCCCACTGAGCGGCCGTATTTCAAGGCATTTGCATAAGAAGACGGTACATCCTCAGGCTGCACCCACCCGCCAATGGCCCCCTGCAGAAACATGTTGACGCCACCCTGTAGAGAATCAGCATATCGATAGTAACCTCCCACATAATCTGCACTGGCTTCAGTTGCAAAATCATCCAAAATGGTGGGATGGCAGGCGAAATTAACCAGCGTGGCCACATTTTTACGGCTGTAATCAAGTAACTGCAATACAGTGAGTTTGCGGTCTAGTAGCTCAGGCTCAGAAATGTTTTTTACCCAGTCTTCGCCATAATCACCTGCTGCATGTTGGATGCTTACAGGCCTTCTGCTTTTCCAGGCTGCTTCAACTGCAATAGCGGCTCTTTCCACAATGAGATCCATATGGGATGACACTACTCCGGTATGTAAAAAGTCCTTCCCCCAGATGCCCACAACATCCGGACCGGCATGGGTATGGGTTGATGAGCTGACAAGGTGGTCTACCGGGAATTCGGGTATGCGCTTCTTGACAAGTAGCCTGATTTTTTCAAGTTCAGGATACATCAAACCGATACAATCAAAGGTAATGATGCCGATGGCTGTGCGGTCGTCTTGCAATACCACTGCCTTGGCATACAAATTATCATGTACGTCGATGAAAGGCCTGTTGGGTTTGCCTCCGGCAAAATACAGGCTGTCTTTTTCGGGATTGATTAACTGTTGTGATGCACCCGCCCTAAGCTGTTGTGCATTCAAGCCCGTAACCTGAATAGTAACCATTAATAATGCAATCAGCAACCTACTCATGGCTCAATACTGTATTTGATGTGGTATGATCACTCTGCTTCTTTCAGGGGATCCTGTTCAATAAAAGGTTGTTTGTAAATCCGCTTGCCGGTAGCCTTGTAAATGGCATTGGCAACTGCCCCGCCTGTTGGAGGAAGAGCCGGCTCGCCCAATCCGGTAGGATCTTTGCCATTGTCAACAAAGCTGGCGTCAACTTCAGGGATGCCTTTCATGCGCACATGTCTATAGACGTTGAAATTCTTTTGTTCTGGTTCGCCATTGGTGAAACTGAGTTTTCCATACATGGCATGTCCGAAACCATCAAGTATGCCACCCATCACCTGCTGTTGTGCTCCTGATGAATTGATGACAATACCACAATCAGAAACTGCAGTAATCTTCTTCACCACTGGCTTTCCGGCTTCCATCACCACATCACAAACCTGTCCCACATAGGAAGCATGTGAAAAATAAACACTGAATCCCTGGGCTACACCGGGCTTCTTACCCCACTGCGATTTATCCGCAACGGTTTTGATTACATTTTCCATGCGGTCAATATCATACCGAACCGGACCAGCAGGTGCTGTTCTTGCCTTTTGCAGCAACTCCAACCTCAACTGAACCGGATCCTTCCCCATGGCTTCAGCTACCTCATCGAGGAAACTCTGTTCAGCACAGGCAAGAAAATTTGTAACTGGTGCTCGCCATGCTCCAGTTGTA
>JBILSG010000403.1:0-2536 GCA_044372235.1 Chitinophagaceae bacterium | reverse complement strand
GTTTTATTTTTTGTCACTGCCGGTTTTTTGTCTGAGAAAGCCCGTAAAAACAACTGGATAGAACGCACACCCTATAATCTTTTCGAGAATATGTACAGGTTTGGTAGTTATGTTTTTGGTGGTGCTGATGTACTCATTCCGGTTATGTATAATCAATATGTTGTAAGGCCAGAAAGTGGGTATATTAAGCAATATAATAAAGATGTTATAAGTATAGACAGACAAGCTTTTTTAAATGCAACTGGCGTAGTAAGAGCTATACCTGGTCCCGCTTTTTCCATTGCTGCTTTTGTAGGTGGAATCGCTATGTCTGGCCATTCAGTTGTTTATCAAATTGCTGGTTGTTTTATTGGTGCCACCGCAATTTTTCTGCCCAGCTTTTTGTTGGGCATTTTCTTTTTCCCATTGTGGGAACACCTAAAGAATATAGAATCAATCAGGCGTTGCCTATCAGGTGTAAATGCTGCTGTAGTGGGTATTATGTTTGCTGGTGCACTTTATCTTTTTCAAGATTCTTTTATATTGATGAAGGACAGAGATTTGCAACAGATGATTCCTTATCTTTTTGTCTTTTCTTCGACACTCCTTCTTTTGTTCTTCACCCGCATATCACCTCCTTTTATTGTTTTAGGTGTGTTATTGCTGGGACTAGTTAAGCTATTTTAACGATAATAGCCGGCTTTCATGATTTCATTATAGACTGGATCTGTTACCAGATACCGTATTGATTTTCCCGCTTTAATTTGTTCACGAACATAAGAAGAAGATATATTCAGGAGTGGTGCATTTACAAGATAAACTTTGTTGTCCTCTGCTTTAAAAACCGCTTCTCCATTGCGCCTGTATACATATAATTCATAGCGCTCTTTTATTATGCTTCCGCTTTTCCATTTGTCAAGGTTCGTAAAGCTATCTTCTCCCATTATGATTGCAAAGTTTACGCCTGGATACTTTTCTTCAAGGTATGTAAGTGTATCTATCGTGTAGGATGGTTTTGGCAATCCGAATTCTATGTTACATACTTTTAAACCCGGCTCTCCTTCAATGGCAATATTTACGAGATGTAATCTGTGGTATTCATTGAGTAAACCTGATTGGCTTTTAAATGGATTCTGTGGTGAAATAACATACCAGACCTGATCCAATTCTGTATTATTCAAGATGTAATTTCCAATTATGAGGTGGCCAACATGTATAGGATTAAAAGACCCAAAGAAAAGCCCAATTTTCATAATATATTGGTAACCAACATTTTGATTTATTCTTCAATTGATATAACCTCGGCTTCACTGATTCTAAGGCTAACCTGATACCCGGCTACCATTACAGATATTGGGTCACCTAGGGGGGCTATTTGTTCTACAATCACAACCTCACCAGGTAGAAACCCCATTTCCATTAATTTTAATATCAGCTCGTCATCGTGTATTGCCGAAATGATACCTTTTTGTCCTACGCCCAAATCAGAAAGTTTCTTCATGTTATGGTATTCTTTTGCAAGCACA
Organism: Chitinophagaceae bacterium; assembly: GCA_044372235.1. Taxonomy (GTDB): domain Bacteria; phylum Bacteroidota; class Bacteroidia; order Chitinophagales; family Chitinophagaceae; genus Pollutibacter. The sequence goes on along the minus strand of JBILSG010000403.1, from coordinate 1,031 downwards.
AAGCTACTTCCCTTAATTGGAATTAGTTTAATTTTATTCTTAATCTATGGCCATAATTCAATTTTTTTACCCCCAGCAGACATCTGTTTTAACTCAGAAAAAGAGGTTGAAAAGCTTCCTGATTTACAAATCAATCCTTCATGGTAAACCCATATCTGGACTGCAAATAATTTTTTGCAGTGACGACTACCTTTTAAAAATCAACCAAGATTTTCTGTCGCATGATTACTATACCGATATCATCACATTTGACCTTGGTAGCAAAGGGTCCGAATTCATAGAAGGTGAAATCTATATCAGTTTAGATCGGGTAAAGGACAACGCAAACCTACATGGTGTCTCTTATAAAAAAGAACTTCACCGTGTTATCTTCCACGGCGTACTGCATTTACTGGGCTTTAAAGACAAGAAAAAAGCAGATCAACTTGTAATGCGTGCTATGGAAGATGAATTTCTCTTGGACTATGAGCAGTTCCAATTACCTTAATTACAACTATAATGTTCCACGTGAAACATTTGTGTCTCATTTTCTTCTTTCTTTTCCCTGTTTATGGCTTATCACAGGCATATTTCAAGTTAACCGATAAACCATTTCTCTATGATTGCCCCCCAGACTCAGCTATCAACGACTGGATAAAAGCCGAATCCAGGGGTAAGGGGCTAACACCGGACGAGTCCAGTTTTTTTTATTGGGTTAACTTCGTTAGAAAGAACCCAATCTCCTTTAGGGATTTTATTCTAATTCCCTTTATTTCCCAGTTTCCAGAAGTTGTAGGCGCTGAATCACAAGCCTTATTCAACGACTTATCTAATACAGATGAAATATCCTTGTTGCGATTAAGCCCTGCACTGACTAGCTTATCTCGAGACCACGCCAAAGACCTTGTTTACAGGAAGGGCAAACTCACGCATAACTCCAGAATGGGTTTTCCCTTTTCACAAAGAGTAAAATCAGCTGGCATTTTAGGTTGTGCCGCCGAAAATCTATACACAGGTAAAAATGATGCATTGCTTGCGTTGCTTATGCTATT
>JBILSG010000079.1:0-8497 GCA_044372235.1 Chitinophagaceae bacterium | reverse complement strand
AAATCCTTTTCCAGGTAGCCACCCTGGATGCATCATAATTTCCCCATGCTGAAACATTGTTGGGGTTGTTGGTTTGGGTAAAACCTTTTGACAAATCCCATCTGAATCCGTCTATTTTATACCTCGTCAGCCAGTGCCTAACTACCCTGGCTACAAGGTCTTTTGTTGCAGAAGATTCATGGTTGAAGTCATACCCCACATTAAAGGGGTGTTTTGCATCCGGATTTAACCAGGGATTATCAGTGGCGGGTTTGTTGCCAGCACCATCCCAATACATGAGTGCATGTGGAGATGAACCAAAGGCATGGTTTAAAACCATATCCATGATCACTGCAATGCCTTGTCTGTGACATTCATCGATGAAATCCCTAATGGCATTTTCTGTACCATAAAACTTATCCGGGGCAAAGAAATAATTTGGGTTATAACCCCAGCTCAGGTTTCCTTCAAATTCTGAAAATGGCATTAAACCGATCGTATTAACCCCCAGCTTTTTCAGATAACTTAAAGTGTCTTTTAATGTCTGAAAGTTCCGTGTTGCCACAAAATCCCTGAGTAATAATTCATAAATAATTAGGTTTTGCTTTTCAGGTCTTTTGAAATTTTGGATTTTCCAGGAATAAGATGGTTTGCCCGGATGCAACACACTCACGATTCCTGATGTTTTTCCTGTAGGATAGGATTTTAAACCCGGGTAAGTTGTGGCCGGAATGGTATTGTCGTTGTTGGGGTCTAATACTTTTTCCGTATTAAAGTCGGCCACTTTGAGGGTTCCGTCTATCAGGTACTGGTAGGCATATTCTGCTCCCGGATTCAGTTTTCCAATCCTGATCCAGAACCTTGAACCATCAGGCGTTTTATTCATTTGAAAAGTTTCTGATTCGGTCCAGTTGTTGAAATCCCCCAAAACCGAAACCCTGCCTTTACCGGGAGCATAGAGTACCAGGTAAGCACTTGTATCCCCAGGTTCATAAGTTGTTCCATCTACAATTCCTTCCGGAAGCGGTTTTACCGATGCTGATCCGGGTACAAAAAACTGGATACTGTCCTTTACCACTATCCCGCCCGGAAATTGACCTTCGGCGATTATTTTTTGCGTACCACCTGTTTGCAGCAATGTGTTGGCTGAAATAGTTGAAGCTCCAGAGGCAGTGCCGATAATGTTGCCATTGAAAAATAGTTTAAGTTCAGCAGCACCGTTGGAGTTTCCAGTGATACTGATGCTTTCCCCAATTTTTTTGTCAATTGCCTGAAGTGTTCTGTTGAAATAGGGTTTGGATATAGGTTCATCGATGCGCACAAAATTGCCATTGTCATATACAGGGATATACATATCCGAACCATCATCATTTCTTAATACCTTGTTTCCATTACCAGATCTGAAAAGAATAGCTATCTTTTGGATTTTTTCTGTGCTGTTGGTTATCCCAAAGAAATTTCTCAAACCGCCACTGATGGTGAATGTCCATTCATTATTGCCAGATACAGGAGCATTAGCTGCTCCGGGTGTAGTAGCCCAGGTGAATTTGACGTATTTCCAATCGGCGGCATTACTGCTCAAGCTAGTGATGGCCCCAATATGGACATAAACATCTGTTGCAGGCAAGTGGTCTGCCAGACCTTTATTGCCGGCAATGGCATTTGCTGAGATACTTATGGTAGCGGAGGTTTCCTGGATGAAAGCGGGACTCCACCTGAGCACTTGTGTATTCCCTGCAAGAAATGCAATCAGGGTTATGGAAAGCAGTAATGTCTTTTTCATGATTCGTTTATGTTAGTGTACTATTTACACATAAACGAATATACCTAATATTTGATTAACCTGAATAATTTGTAAAACAGGAAAAAATGCATGATTGCCAAAGCTTCAAAAACCAGTATATACCAAGGCCAGTTTCCGATGATCAATGGGTTGTCTACGATTGGAGGGCTCGAAAGAAACATGTAGTTTGAGCCGGTGCTCCAGTTGAATAATCCTATCCCCAGGGCTATAAACTGGATGATTACGAACGTTTTTAGCCAGGAGTTTTTTTCAGGTCTAAACCTGTGGTGAATAATCATGAATGAACATATCAGGAGCAGGCTGCCATGCGTAATAAAGTAACTGTAGAAGAAAAAACCCTGATCACCCAGATCAAATTCAGGGGTAATCATAGCATGTATTCCGCCGGTTAGTCCGAAATAGAAAAACACCTGTGCCAGTGCGGTATTGAACCTGAATAATAAAATCATGCCAATGATGTTGCTGATACCGCACAGGTGAAGTGGAAGGTTATTTTTTAAAGACCAGCTTCCAATCCATATGGCATAGGTGTTTTCAATTACCAGATTTACTATCAGCAAAATTGCAATGGCCCGGGTATAGTATTTATGTTTTGCCCACGAAGCCCAGAAGGGTAAAGACACCAGAATGACAATGATACCAACAACAGTTGCGATGCAGGCCCACCAAATTGGTGTCAGGGGTTCCATAATCACATGATTCTCCATCAATAGCTTTGTAACAATATCGTTAAAAAATATTAATATATATTTTTTTTATTTGTAATATAATGGTTGATAAATTGCCTTATGGGTGTTTTTAGCTTTAAATCTGCTTTTTCGATCTGCTTACTATGTTTTTTTCAGCTTCAGTATAGCTTTGCGCAGGAAACCCCTCGTCAGTCTATTAAAGGATATGTAGTTGACCGAGCAATTCAACTGCCATTGAAGGGAGCATCGGTGATGCTGGAAGGAACCAATATCCGTCAGGCGGTGGCTGATAGTAACGGTTTTTTTCAATTTCGTGAAATACCTGTTGGTCGGTACATCCTTCGCGTTACGTTTGTCGGGTACCGGCAGATTCAAATGAATAATGTCAATCTCGAATCAGGTAAAGAGTTGTTCCTGAATGTAGAGATGGAAGATGCGGTTACACAGACTAAGGAAATCATTATCCGTTCGAATCTGAATAAAAGTCGTCCCCTGAATGACATGTCTATGGTGAGCGGACGCATGTTTAGTGTTGACGAAACCAGGAGGTTTGCTGCCGGGCTCAACGATCCTTCCAGGATAGCAACGGCTTTTGCCGGAGTAAGCGCAGCTGGTGATGGAAACGGACTAATCATACGCGGTAATGCTCCAAACGGATTGTTGTGGCGAATGGAAGGTGTTGATATTCCTAATCCCAATCATTTTGCCAGGGTTGGCACATCAGGTGGAGCAATCTCCATTTTGAGTGCCCAGTTGCTAGCTAATTCAGACTTTCTTTCAGGTGCTTTTCCAGCAGAATATGGCAATGCCCTTTCAGGAGTTTTCGATATCCGGCTACGTAAGGGTAACAAAGACAAACGTGAACACACTATTTCCCTGAGTACAATCGGTCTTGATTTTGCCACTGAAGGGTATTTTAAAAAGGGCTATGGTGGTTCTTACCTAATCAATTACCGTTATGGATTCCTAACCCTGATGCAGCAGTTGGGTTTCAAAATTTCTGACGACAAAACTTCTTTTCAGGACCTCTCTTTCAATATTTATTTACCAGCTGGGAAGGCAGGAGCATTTTCAATATTTGGTTTTGGCGGACTGAGTTTGCAGGAAGATGAATTGGCTAAAAAGGAGTCTGACTGGCTGAATGATCCGTCTACACGAAGGGGAACGCTTGATAAAGCTGATGCGGGTACGGTTGGTTTTTCACATCAGGTTCGCTTGGGCAGCAAGAGTTTGATTAGAACTATCTACAGTATCAACGGCTCTGGGTACAGAGAGGAAGACAGCAGACTTGATGCTTTTGCAGGTCCGGTCATCTTCACCCGGAAAAATCGTTTCTCTGAAAGCAATCATATATTTTCTACTGTGTTGACCCATAAGCTCACTAAAAAACAGATAATAAAAACAGGACTGTACAGCAGTGGCAAAGGGTTTGATTTATTACAGCGGGAGGCTGCAGGGAATATGCTCAGGGATAAGGTAAGGATGACCGGGAATACCAGATTAACGAATTATTTCCTGCAGTGGAAATGGGATCCCGGTGATCGGCTATCATTTCAGCTGGGCCTACATGGACAATACTTTGCGTTGAATAAAAAAGGTTCTGTCGGACCACGTGCAGGTTTGAGATGGATGACTGGGCAAGGTCAATATCTGTCATTCGGACTAGGCTCACATGCTCAGACTCAACCAATCGGAAATTATTTTGCAAGGATAAGGGTTGGCACTGACACTATCATGCCAAATAAAAACCTTGATTTCAGCCAAGCCCAACATTACGTGTTGGGTTATACCATACAGTTTGGGAAATTTTGGAATTTAAAGTCTGAAGCTTATTACCAGTGGTTAAGTCGAATACCCGTCCAGGCTTCAGTTGCTTCAAGTTACAGTGTTATCAATATGGTTGATGATTTTGCCATTGAGCGATTGGTAAATAAGGGCAATGGCTTGAATAGGGGATTTGAGTTTACATTGGAGCGTTTTTTGAATAACAGGTTTTATCTGCTGAGTACATTGAGTTTGTATCAGTCAACATACAGGGCCTCAGATAATATTTGGCGTAATACCCGCTACAATTCAAACTCATCCTTTACCCTGGCTACGGGTAGGGAATGGACTTACGGTAAGCGGAAAGCATCAACCATCGGACTGGATATAAAATTGATAGCTGCTGGGGGCGTTCGGGTTACGCCAATTGATCTGGTTAAATCAAGGTTGCAACGGACAACCATTTTACAGGCTGGTCAAGTTTATACTGATAAGTTAAAACCGGTTTTCAGGATTGATTTTCAGGTTCAATGGAAGGTTCAAAGACAGGGCCTATCGGGCAGTTTTATACTGGGTATGCAAAATGCAATGAACAGAAAAAATCAGATTGGCCAGCGCTATGATGCGGCAAGTGGTAATATCGTTTATTCTTATCTGTTGGGGAGGATTCCTGTGTTTGGTTATAAAATAGACTTTTAAACTCAAATTGTCATGAAATTGTCAAATTTTTATAGAGTTTTTAAGTAGTCATATAAATTTTTCCAATATTCCGTTTTTGTTGATAGATTTACTCTATCCAATTCTAGGGGAGCCACTAATAACTCATCTTTAATTAAACAAATAAAGCTCTATGGAAAGGAAAGAATTCCTCGGTAAATTGGGAGGTGGTATCGGACTCACCTGCGTAGCCTGCATGATGAATGCCTGTTCAAAGGAAGAGACAACTACGCCAACGACACCAACAACACCAGCGTTGTTGACTGTCAACCTCTCAACACAGATCACAGCTGTTGGAGATTATGTATCAGACAAAGGAATTATTGTAGTTAGAACTGCTACTGGTAACGTAGCTGCAAGCTTTATTGCCTTTAACAATGAATGTCCGCACAGAGGAAACACTGTTACGTTTGTAAAGACCAACAACACTTTCAACTGCTCCCTGCACGGATCAAATTTCAATGGAGATGGCACCTTGAAAAATGGTCCTGCTACAACAGGACTTATCAAGAAAAATTTACAGGTTACAGGAACAACACTATCTGTTGTTAGCTAAGATCCTATAAAGCATTCCCAGCATTTAAATTTAACTTTTGTTGAATTGAGGTTGGAATTTCATTTGTGTAGTGACTTACATAAATCAAGGTTGTGTCAGAAACCTGACAAATGGCTTCAATCAATGATTTGAAGCCATTTGTTTGTGTAATATCCAGACCTTGACATGGTTCATCAAGGATGAGGAGTGGTGGTGCTTTTACCAACGCCCTTGCTAGCATTACCAGCCGTTGCTGACCCAAAGAAAGCTGATGCATCATGCGTGTTCCTAGTTCCTCAATCCCAATTACTTTCAGCCAGGTATTTATTTTTTCAATCTGACTGTTTGTTGGTTTTCTGAACAGTCCGATGGTATCAAATAGTCCAGATGCTACAGCGTCGAATACACTTATACCTTTATCAAAATAAAGGTGCAGTTCAGGCGAAACATATCCTATATTTTTTTTAATCTCCCATATTGATTCGCCCGATCCTCTTTTCCTTTCAAAAAGCCATATATCATTGGCATATGCCTGTGGGTTATCTGCTGTGATCAGGCTCAGCAAGGTAGATTTACCAGCGCCATTTGGACCGGCAACTGCCCACCTTTCTCCTTTTTTTATGGTCCAGTTGATGTTGGATAAAATACTTTTTCCATTGTAGGAAATGTTCACGTCTTTCATGCGAACAACTTCATTGAATGGAAATGTTTGAAGCGCATAAATATCCCTGATACGATTGATTTGAACTTCAGAAAGTATATCCTTATCCCGGTTTAAACTTTGTCGGGTTAATTCGATTTCCCCTTTCCTATATATCCTGTCTATTTTGCCATTTCTCAGCACAGCTGTTTGATCAAAATAATCCGGTATCTCTTCGAGGGGTGCTATGAGTATTATCTTGATTCCTTTATCAATCAGTTGTAGGATGACATCTTTAAGCAATGCTCTTCCCGCTATGTCCAGACCTGTAAATGGACTGTCCAGTATTAACAATTCAGGCTCCTGTATGAGTGCTTTGGCAAGCTGTAGCCTTTTGTTTTCTCCATTAGACAACTGAATCATGGGCTTATCGAGAAGGCGTTTCAGTCCCAGCAAACTAATCCATTCATCATTAATGCCAGATTGCAGTTTGGTCAGTTCAGCCTCTACTGTAAGCGCATCATCAGCATCACACGAGTTAAACCTTTGCTGGTAATAGAAGTTACTGACATTGCTGTTGTTTTTAAACTCATGCTGTTGTTCAATCAAGATGATGTGAGGTGATAGTTTTTGTCCATCTTCTGATAGAAAACTGATTTCTCCCCTGAAGAATATTTTTTGGCTTATAGCTTTTGCCAGACTTGATTTTCCGCTTCCACTTTCACCAGTGATGGCCAGATTTTCATCCGTATCAACATGGAGGTTTATATGCTTGAGAACTGGCTTGCCTCCAAGTTGTACAAATACGTTGACACATTCAAGTTGCATTTTCATAAGTCAAAAAATTATTAGTTTAATGTGTATCCGTGGAAGACTTAATAAAATATGGGTTGAATTAAAATATTTGAAGTTAATCTCATTATATTTATTGTATCATAATATTTTATATGAAAAAAAGATACTTTATCGCATTGGCATTTTTGGGAGTAGTCTCCACACAAATATTTGCTCAGGATAAAAAAGTAGATATGGCTGTTCTAATTGAAGAACAGTTTGCCAATGCAGCTTTACAATATAAATTGCTTGAAAAGAATGTACCAGATACCATGATGCCCAAAACACTCAACAAGGGCACAGGAAAGGTTGAAGTAAGCAATACCAAGTGGTGGTGCAGTGGTTTTTTTCCTGGCAGTCTGTTATATATTTTTGAGCATACACAGGACCAGGAAATTCTTCGCTTAGCAAAAAAGCGTTTGGCGATTCAGGAGAGGGAAAAGCATTACACGGGTAATCATGACCTTGGATTTATGATGTACAATCCTTTTGGAAATGCATACCGCTTATTCAAGAATCCTGCAGATAAAACGACAATTGACACTGCTGCAATGTCTTTGATTACCCGCTACAGGCCGGAAATCAAGTCCATTCAAAGTTGGAACAAAAACAAGAATTTCAATTGTCCGGTTATCATCGACAATATGATGAATCTTGAGTTGTTGCTTTGGGTAACGGAGAATGGTGGAGATGCGAAGTTCAAGGAGATAGCCATCAACCATGCCAACAGCACAATTGCCAACCATTACCGCCCTGATTACAGTGCCTTCCATGTTTTGGATTATGATCTTACAACGGGCAAACTGATTGCCGGTAAAAATCACCAGGGATACAATGATGCATCTACATGGGCACGTGGTCAGGCATGGGGTTTTTATGGATTCACCATGATGTACAGGTTTGTAAAAGATGAGCGTTACCTGAATCATGCAAGAAATATCATCAAGTTTTTGTTGAATCATCCGAATATGCCAGAAGATTTAATTCCTTATTGGGACTTCAATGCGCCAGATATTCCCAATGCACTGAGGGATGCATCTGCTGCCTCTGTGATGGCTTCAGGCTTGCTTGAGCTTTCCCGCTATACCAAAGGGAAAGAAAGTAAAATGTATGTTGAAGCTGCACGCAAGATTATTGTAAAGCTTGCATCTGATGATTACAGGGCTAAGCAGGGTGAGAACGGAGGTTTTATTTTGATGCATGGGGTAGGACACCTGCCTGCTAAATCAGAGGTTGATGTTCCACTTACATACGGAGATTATTATTTCCTGGAGGCCATGCACAGGTATAAAAACTGGATTCTAAACTGATCCTAAACAGCTATGCAGTTATGTCTGTCTATTTACTGGATGAAGAAGAAATCTGGTTTCCTCCCTCACATGAATATGAATTTGATTTAGTTGCAGTTGGGGGCACTTTGACACCTGAACGGGTGTTAAAGGCCTATAGTGTGGGTATTTTTCCATGGTACAATGAACCTGATTTGCCAGAATGGTTTTGTCCGGTTGAACGTTGTGTTTTTTATCCTGCTACAT
>JBILSG010000402.1:0-2547 GCA_044372235.1 Chitinophagaceae bacterium | reverse complement strand
GGTATAAGTTTTGTCAGCTTCGGTTCTGACGATGATCTCGGGTGTGCAGTCGAATATATTCTGACTGGCCGGCTCATAAGTACAGGAGCCGTTGGAAACGGTGACACTGTAGGAGCCTGCTGCAGTTGGGGTGTAAGTGTTGGCAGATACGTCTGGTAGGATAGTGCCATTGTTGTACCAGATATACTGAGAGAACCCGGAAGTGGCCGTAAGAATAGAGGAGGGCAGACAGCCATCACCAATGGTGGTCACCTCCACAGAAGGGATAGTTTCAAAACCCGAAAAATAACCGGAAGCTCCAATTGCACCGCTATATCCAAGAAATCCTACTGCAATGGGACCAGTTGCTGTAACGGATACACCACCTGTCAACCCCGGAAGAAAAAAGGTTTTCCATTCGGAAGTGCCGGTAACCGATCTTTCGGCTGTGTTTAAAGTTGTTGTAGAAACAGTAGACCCGAAATTGGTGCCGTACTTGACAGAAATCTCTGCATTGGGTATGGTGGCTGAGGCGAGAATGGTAATACCACCTGAAATGGCTGCTCCGGCCATTGCATCTATTGTTGGAATATTGTCAACGGAGTTGCTTAGTAGACAGTTTACAGGGGCAATAAAGTTGATATCTCCTGTAGCCGTAGATACATTACCTGAAAGGGATTGAACTGCATAAACAGGTTTTGATGCATTCAAATACATGTTTGCTCCTTGGACTGAAATGGAAGTGGAATTTTCAGAGTATTTGGTTGAAGGGACCTCGTAATACTCGCCAATATTGATTGTTGTCTCCGGGGTACTTCCGCCGTTCAAATAAATTTTGGTATCATTTTCAGTTGCAATGATTACGGGGAATTCCATGCTGTTGACACCATAGCCCCTAATGAACACATATTCTTTTCCTAACTTATTTTCTGGAATAATCTGGTCAATTCCTACATCCTGATTCGCAATACCGGCGCTAGGCTGAAGATGCAGTTGCCCAATATTGACAACAATATTTTTATCCGATGTAATGGATGCTCCAATCCATCCTGACTGGTTTGCAGAACTGGCAGATATTACAGGGGCTTCCAAAACATAAGTCTGGCCTTTATTTAGGTTGATACTCAGATTGTCGGACGTAATTCCGGATGAATTAGAACCCAATCTGAAAAAACAAGCTGGATTATACCCGAAAATTTCTATTGTAGTATTGTCTTCGGTTGCCATAAAGCCGATTGAATTACTTAAAATAGAATAATTGGCTCCTCTGTTTGGAACACCTACCCATTTGAATGCTTTTCCCAAGGCTGCCCTGCCTTTTGAAGTAAGCGATGAAGCCTGACTGCCCGATTTACCGCGCCAATTGACATAATATTTTTCACCGTTGGGTGCTTCAAATCTTAATCCGGAATTACTTTGAACTGTTCCAGTATTCGCGTCAGTTAATAAAGTTACATTATTATCTGTGGTACCGGGGTTGTATGTCGCTGGACTTGTTTTTGAAACTGTTAACGTAGTTAAAATGGATGTACTTGTTCCCTTATAAACATTTACACTGAAGGGGGTTGTATTAGGGGTAGATAAATAAATCAATTGATCCACAAACCCTGCTGAACTTTGCTTGAGCGGTGGCAGGTAATGGAGGTCGCTTAGTTGAGCCCAAAGGGAGCTGGAAATAACAGATAAGAAGAGCACCAATGCTATGCGATTCTTGGCTTTGATGACATTGTTTTTGATCATGGTTGCTCTTTTATTCATTTTATTCCACTACAATTTTACTGGTCACATTGATATTATTTCCTGTCCATTTGAGGAAGTAGTTTCCTGGGTTGAGTGTCATGGGTATTTTCCAGGAGAAGTTGTTGTTGTTGTAATGGTTGTAGGTTGTTTGTGCGATGTTTTTCCCGTTGATATCGTATAGGGTGATGGTGTATTTTCCTGCGGGGAGGTTAGTGATTTGTGTGTTGATGGTGTTGTTTTGGATGGGATTGGGCTGTATTTTGATTTGTGCGTTGGTTCCGTTGATGCTGAAGTTGGAGACGGATGTTACGGTATTTTTGGTGAAGGTGATATTGAACCTGTCTGCTGCTGTAGAAGCGGCAATGGCGGGATTTAAATCAAAGGGGATGTCTGTTACCGCATTGATGGTTGTTTTTTTACCGGTGTATTTGTCGTTCAAAACAGCAACGATATTGTTGTTTATGGGATTGTCCCATTTGAAACGGAAGGTATACTGCGTTTGTCTGTAGTTATTGATATGCAAAGGGATGGTTGTTGTGGTATCGTATGGACTCATCATTTCCATGGCGAGCCTTGATCCGTTGCGGTTTACACTGATGTTTTCGTCAATGTTTTCGAGTTTTTTGGCATCGAACCGGTCCACTGCATTGTTGGCACCATCGGAGAAGATGACGCGGAGTCCGTCAGTGGCATTGGCGTTGTTTTTGAGGCTGTCGGCGTAATAGAGGGTGACGGCCAGTGAAGTTGGATTAGCACTAGTTCTCCAAGCCTGTGAGGTGAGTGTTTGCGAAGCTGCAGTTCCTTTTGCAGATTCGGGGAAGGCGATGG
>JBILSG010000401.1:0-2552 GCA_044372235.1 Chitinophagaceae bacterium | reverse complement strand
CTGTCTGCAACAGGATCTGTATCAGTGACACGGTAATTACCCCGGGTTACAAAGATCCATCCTTCTGATCCGATGAACTTGACACCATTGGTCAGCTCATTGGAAACAATCATCTTTACGCCATTTTCATACAAAGCTTCTGTGCGGAAGATACCATGCACATTCCAGAGACCTTTGTATGCTTTATCATCTTGAGGAAAGTTAGCCTTTCCCCAGATTTCAATGGGACCGCTATGGTCAAGACCCATACCCCAGTGACCAATATCAATGTGATGAGCGCCCCATCCGGTTATCATGCCCGCTCCGAATTGCTCATGACGCAGCCAACCCGGACGACTATTGATTCCCCTCCAGCTGGCATCCTGGGAATGCACCCTGTCTTCAGTATAATATACTTCAGGGGTAGCACCCAACCAGGCATCATAATTCAATGTTGAGGGAACTGGCATCTCAACAGTACTGCCACCTCCCGGATCACCAGGCAATCCAACTTCAATTGTATGAACCTGACCGATACGTCCATTACGAACCAACTCACAGGCACGTTTGAACTGTGGCCATGGGTCGATGGAACGCTGCTGACTGCCCATCTGTAGAATTCTTCCTGTTTTTTTCACGGCATCGGCAAGGATTCTGCCCTCTTCAATTGTAAGTGAAGCCGGCTTCTGCAAATACACATCTTTCCCCGCATTTACCGCATGTACACCAACAATGGCATGTTGGTGATCTGGCAAACTGATATGAACAGCGTCGATGTCCTTATTCTGGAGCATCTCCTTGTAATCATAATACACTTTAATATCCCAATCACCTTTCAGTCCGCCATTTTTTTCTGCAGCCCTTACGTAGTTCCTGCGAACGTTTTCCGGACCCATATCGGCACGTTTCATATCCAAGTCACACACCGCCATAATCCTGGCCCCCGCATATTTGGCTATTTCTGCCATGTCGTGAGATACACCAATTCTGCCGCAACCAATTGTGGCTACATTGATCATATTGCTGGGCGCGTTTTTGCCAAAGACAGATGCTGGTACAATTGTTGGCATACCAGAAAAAATCATTGATCCTGTTGCCAGTTTTGCGGCATCACCCAAAAACTTCCTTCTTCCTGAGTTTGATTGCTTATTTTTCATTGCAAGCTGTTTAGAATTGTAATTTAAGCAATTAAGGAACTGCCGCGAAAAAATAAAGCATGAAATAACGAAAACGATTAAGTGGCGTATGAATCTGAAAGCAATTAATTCTCTTGTTCCCTTTTAAGCTTTTCATACTCTTTTTCTACCATATCCTGCGAACCTGCGCCATAGGCATTGTAAAACTGAAAAGCCAGTCCGAGTCCCCAACCAAGTGTTACATAAACAGGCCAAGTGGTCACATTGAAACCCGCATACCGCCCGAAAGTAATCCACCATATTCCCCAGAGGAAAGGGACAACAACCATATAAGAAAAAACACTTTTTTTGAAATCAGCTCTTTTTTTGGCTATTCTCCACAGCCTTTCGTCCTTATTTTCCATGGCATTTTAATATAAGCTTATAAATGAAATCGATATAAATATAGCTAAAGGACGAATGCAATTTTTCGAAATTTGATGAGCGGCAAAATTATATGTCTATCTTTTTTGTAGACTTAATATTTGTTCCTATTATTGCCCCATTATTTCAACTTCAATCCTACATATTTATGAGCACACATCGTTTTGAAACCTTACAACTGCATGCGGGTCAACAAATTGACCCTACAACAAAATCCCGGGCAGTACCCATTTACCAAACCACTTCGTACGGATTCAATAATGCTGATCATGCAGCAAACCTGTTCGGACTGCGGGAATTTGGTAATATCTATACCCGCATCATGAACCCAACAACGGATGTATTTGAACAGCGTATTGCTGCGCTTGAAGGTGGGGTGGCCGCTTTGGCAACCGGGAGCGGACAGGCAGCTCAGTTCCTCGCATTGTCAAATATCCTGCAGGCAGGAGACAATTTTATATCCACATCTTACCTGTATGGCGGCACCTACAATCAGTTCAAAGTGGCTTTCAAGAGGCTGGGCATCGAAGCGCGCTTTGCGGATGGAGACAAGGTTGAAACTTTTGAACCCCTGATCGACCAAAATACCAAAGCAATCTACCTGGAAACGATTGGCAACCCCAAGCTCAATATACCCGACTTCAAAAAATTCGCAGAATTGGCTCAAAAGCATGAAATACCGCTTATTGTAGACAATACTTTTGGTGCCGGCGGCTACTTTTTTAAACCACTGGAACATGGGGCCAATATTGTTGTGGAATCTGCCACCAAATGGATTGGCGGACATGGCACAACAATAGGCGGTGTAATTGTTGATGGTGGTAATTTCAACTGGGGCAATGGGAAATTTCCACAATTCACTGAACCATCAGAGGGCTATCACGGATTAAAATTCTGGGATGTTTTCGGCACAGGCAATCCACTTGGACTTCCCAACATTGCCTTCATCATCCGCGCAAGGGTTGAGGGACTCCGCGACTTTGGCACTTCGCAATCCCCTTTCAATTCCTTCCT
>JBILSG010000400.1:0-2554 GCA_044372235.1 Chitinophagaceae bacterium | reverse complement strand
ATGATCTGCGTTTTTACATAAACCGGGAATTCATAAACTTTAATTACTTTACGAGATAAAAAAGCATACTATGAAGCATAACTTACTCGGACTGGCTATGTTGTTGGGCATGGCAGTTTCTGCGCAACAGCGTCAGGCTGCAGCCCCTGTAGCACCTGCATCTGCATCTCCTGCGGCTGAAATGAAACAGCCTGCTGGCAGCAACAATATCCCGTTTAATCCAGACCAGCAAATCATCGCAGAACATGAAGTCACCATCAAGGGTGTGAAAGTGCCATACAAGACGGTCACCGGCATGTTGCCGGTGTGGGATGCAGACGGGAAGGCCCAGGCGGGTGTTTTCTTCACCTATTACGAGCGTTCTGATGTCAAAGACCGTGCTCCCCGTCCGCTACTCATTTCCTTCAATGGTGGTCCGGGTACGGCTTCCCTGTGGATGGAACTGGGCTATACCGGTCCGCGTATCCTTAATATCGATGACGAAGGTTATCCCGTTCAGCCTTATGGTTTGAGAGACAATCCTTATTCCTTGCTGGATGTAGCTGATATCGTTTACGTAGATCCAGTCAATACCGGCTTCTCCCGTCCGGTGGGCAAAGATGTGCCAACATCACGCTTTTTTGGTGTGAATGCAGACATCAAATACCTCGCGGAATGGATCAATACTTTTGTGTCCCGCATGAACCGCTGGGCTTCCCCTAAATACCTGATTGGTGAAAGCTATGGCACCGGAAGGGTATCTGGACTGGCACTGGAACTGCAGCAGTCGCATTGGATGTTCATCAATGGTGTCATCCTCGTTTCGCCAACTACCTTGGGTATAGAAAGGGATGGACCGCTTGCATCGGCCTTGAAATTGCCTTATTACGCTGCCACGGCTTGGTACCACAAGAAACTCGCTGCCGACCTCCAGTCCAAAGACCTGACAGCCATGCTGCCAGAAGTGGAGAAGTTTACAGTGGATGAACTCGTTCCGGCCCTCACCAAAGGAGGTTTCCTGGAAGATGCTACCCGCAAGTCCATTGCGGCGAAAATGGCACGCTATGCCGGCATCCCTGAAAAAGTTGTTTTGCAAAATAACCTCGATGTGGCCATGCCACTGTTTTGGAAGGAACTCCTCCGCGAGGAAGGATTCACCGTAGGCAGGCTTGATTCACGTTACAAGGGAATCGACAGAAGAGATGGTGGTGAACAACCTGATTTCAATGCCGAACTCCTTTCTTGGGAACACTCCTTCACCCCCGCTATAAACATCTACCTCCGGGAGGAATTGAAGTACAAGACCGATTTGAAATATTATGTATTTGGTCCGGTACAGCCTTGGGACAGGACTGGCGACCAAACCGGTGAGAACCTCCGCAAAGCCATGGCCCAGAACCCTTATCTGCACGTGCTCATCCAATCAGGTTATTATGATGGTGCCTGCGATTATTTCAACGCTAAATACAGCATGTGGCAGTTGGATCCTAGCGGCAAAATGAAAGACAGGATGTCTTGGGAAGGTTACCGCAGCGGACACATGATGTACCTCCGTAGGCCTGATCTGGAATCAAGCAACCAGAATCTGCGGGAGTTCATCAAAAAAACCACCCCCAAAGCCGGTCAACCCGCGAAATATTGATTTCCAACACTTTGTTTGCATAACGATGGGCCCCTCGGGGCCCATCACTGTTTGGGGAAGTTGAAGCTTTTTTAGGCAAGTCAATTCATTCAAGCTTTCACGCGATCAATCTCCGCTACATTGATTTTTTCTGTGGGGTTCATGATCCAGGTGAGGATGGAACCATCTTTTTGCATTTCCACCACCCTAAAGCCCTTGTAGGGTGTGCCCCAGTTGCCACCCACATGGCTGTCGAACAGGTACGGTATACCATCCTGCCACTTGATGCCATCCTGATCATGCTCATGTCCGTGAAATACGGCCCGGAGGTTTTGCTGCTTTTTCACGAGCTCCTGAAACGGTGTTGACTCAATGGCGTGTTTCGTCCATTTGATGGGTGGAATATGAATGAATAGTAGGATATGTTTGGCTTTGCTGTGTTTCTTGAACTGTTCTTCCAGCCAAAGCATGTCCGGCGGAAGGTAGGTGCCTTTTTCATTGGATGTGGTGGCAAAAAGGAGTACAACATCACCCATCACGATATCGAAGTTAATCTGCTGATCCCAGGCCTTTTCCCACTGCTCTTTGGTTGCCAGATCATGGTTTCCCTGGGTAACGTAATAAGGGAAGGGAACAGTCTCGATTTTTTGGCGCAGCTCACCAAAATAACTGATGTTATCATGCACTAGATCTCCGTTGAAAACACCAAAGGCAAAAGGGTTTTCTGTATGCATGGTTTTGATATGCGTCAGCGCAGTGTCTGTCATGGCGGCATATTCCGTTTTAGGCTGACCATAGTGTAGGTCTGATGCAATCACGAAACGCAGTAAGGGCTTGCGGTTGCTCATCCAGGGCAATTCATTTCCCATGATGGTTTTGCCGTTGAGCAAGAGGGCAAGGGTAGACAGGTTTTGTACAAAATGACGACGATTCATGGAGAATAAATTTGGAGTT
>JBILSG010000399.1:0-2559 GCA_044372235.1 Chitinophagaceae bacterium | reverse complement strand
AAAACCTGCGTGAAATTGTTCTGCTTTGATATTGCTGCATACCACCGATCAGACTCAACTGTGGACTGATAGTGAAAATATCCTCTTTGGAAAAGAGATTCTTTAGATTAAAGTTGTGGGATACAGACGCAATGAGAGAATAGTCATTAAGCGTTACCCTTGCTGTATCTACTATGAGGATTTCATTACCACTTATTTTTACAGGGATAACTGAAACATCCTTATAGTTGCCTCCCCCCCATCCTGCAGCGATTGATGGCCTTAACCAGGCTTTTCTCAATTGCACATATCCATAAACCTCTTGAGAATAAGGAGTTGTTGTCACAGCAGGGTCAGTGCTCCTGAGATAATAAGAATAGGAAACTCCGAACAATATTTTCTTTCCAAAATGATCGAAGGATGGCGTAATAGCTGTCTGATACAATACCGGATATTTCCCGAATGAGCGCATGTATCCAGTTGCACCGATGCCAAATCCTGACTTATGAAAATAGGAGACTGAGGGGATAAATGCGGTTGCGGCTGTACTGGACTGATTGGCATTGAAAGCATTATTTCTTGCACTAAACAAACTGTTGCTCATTCCGGCAGTAACAGATACAAAACTACCAGGTTTACCCATGGAATCCATCATTGCCCTGAGTTCTGCAATGATATCATCTGTATCCATCGTTTCCAATTCCTTTTTAAGTGCAGCTGTATCCAGTTTCAACTCCTGTGCCTGGAGGGAATTATAAAGTAAGAGACTAAAGCCAAAAGTAAAAATGATGGGTAACAGCTTAAAACGCATTCAGCTAAGGTTGGATAAATATTTTGAATTGCAGAGAGAAAATTAACATGATTTAATCATACTAAATGTTAAATCATGAGGTTAATTCTATTAAGGTGATTTCCGGAAGAATCCCCACTCTTCCCGGATACCCAAGGAAACCAAATCCCCTGTTGACATATAACTTTTGCTCCGTTTTGGAATAAACACCAGCCCATTGCCGGTACATGTACTGAACCGGACTCCATCGAAATCCGGGAATCTCAACACCAAACTGCATACCGTGGGTGTGTCCTGATAACATGAGGTCAATATCACCATAATGTTTACACACCTCAGCTTCCCAGTGACTGGGATCATGACTCATGAGGATTTTAAAAGGATGACTTTCTGTGCCAGCATATGCTTTACCCAAGTCGCCATAACGGCTGAAATTACCTTTAGCCCCCCAGTTTTCAATACCAATCAGTGCTATCTGATGACCATCTTTCTCCAGGATTTGATGCTCATTCAAAAGTAATCTCCACCCCATTTCCCGATGAACCCCTTTCAGATTATTCAGATTCTGAACTTTCTCCTGGTCTGAATTCCACCGCACATAATCTCCATAATCATGGTTGCCCAGCACACTGAAAACGCCCATAGGTGCCTGAATACCTGAAAAAACAGATTTGAGTTCGTCCATTTCTGTGGCTACATTATTGACCAGGTCTCCAGTAAAAAGAACCAGATCTGGCTTTTGGGCCATAATCAGTTCCACCCCTTTTTTTACAGCTTCCTTATCTTCGAGACTCCCAGCATGAATATCCGAAATGTGCACAAGTTTCATGCCCCTGAAAGGAGCTGGCAGTTTATCGAACTTCAGCTTTACTTTCTCAACCCGGTACCTGTATTTATTGCTGAAACCGTATAAAAGCGTGCCAAAGAGTCCGCCGCCAACACCAATACCCAGCCAAGATAAAAAAACTGACCTGGTAATTGAATTATCTGAAATGGGGTTATTTGAGTTAACAAGGTTTATGGCTTTTCCGCCTCCCCATTGCAAAAATCTACGCAGGTCATCCACCAAAAAGAACAATGCCGCAACCAACTTAGCAATAAAGAAACCGGTTACTATGGCAAAGACATAGGTTCTCACAAATCTGGGAAGTGTTTCCAGACTGAAATATGGAAGTAAAAGGAACAAGAGTACGGCAATTACTGTAAATGACCAGTAAATGCCATGTATAATGAGTCTTGGCCTAACTGAAAATGATGCTGTAACCAGTTTCAGTGACTGAAAAACATAAATATCCAGTGCAAGCATCAGCACTATAAAAATCCAGGATCCAAAAAGTCTTTTCATGAAATTGCTACATTGTTTACCAAACTAACATAAATTTATACCTAATGTTCCCGAAAATGGTGCCGAAAGTGTAATTTTGCCATCCTGTCATTAAAGAAAACAAGAAAAACCATGGCGCGTATCATAGGTGTTGCAAATCAAAAAGGTGGTGTGGGAAAGACCACCACAGCAATCAATTTAGCGGCCAGCCTGGCAGTTTTGGAGTACCGGACGCTACTTGTTGATGCTGACCCACAGGCAAACAGTACTTCAGGAGTTGGATTTGATCTTCAGAACATACAGCAGAGCATATACGACTGCATGATTGGGGACACCCAAGCGGCAGACACCATTCTCAAAACAGAAATTCCCAACCTCGACCTTATACCGTCTCATATCGATCTCGTAGGTGCAGAGTTGGAAATGATTAATTACCCCAACCGTGAGAATGTTATTAAAAATCTGT
>JBILSG010000002.1:0-27064 GCA_044372235.1 Chitinophagaceae bacterium | reverse complement strand
CTTGGATGCCCTGATATAAGAAGGCCTGTTTCCTTTTTTAGTAGACGCATGCAGGGTAAACTGACTAACAAGGAGGATATCACCACCCTTTTCAAGCAGGGAAACATTCATAACACCAGCCTCATCATTGAAAATCCGCATATTTACAATCTTGGCAGCAAGCCATTCCATATCTGAAACTTCATCGGCATCTTCTATACCCAACAGCACGAGTAGTCCATTGCTGATACTTCCTGTACTTTCACCACCTACGCTTACTGACGCTTTAGCAACACGCTGTACTACTGCTCTCATAATCTATGCCGTTAAAATCTGAACATGAAGTTATGTAATCGGCCTGAAGTTGGTATAAACCTTATTTTTGTGGAAACTTATACCCTTGGCAGGAATTCGGCAACTCGCCAGCCAGACTATCTGGTTCGGACTCAGCAGCATTGCAGGCAGGTTCATCAACTACCTCCTTAACCCTATCCTCACACTTATTTATGCAGCCGGACCTTTTGGCGAAATCTCTATACTCTTTGCCGGTGCAGCATTTCTGAATATTGTTTTCACCTTTGGCATGGAGACCGCTTATTTCAGGTTCAGCAGAGACCACGAAGTCAGGCAGGTATTCAACAATACCTTTGTGATTCTACTGGCCACTACTGCCCTTTTCACAATTCTCCTCTTACTCAACATGGATACAATTGCTGTATTCATGGGTGTTGGCAAGCATCCGGAATATGTACTATACATGGTGCTGATTGTTGCGCTTGACAGTATTGCCGTGATCCCATTTTCAAAACTTAGACAGGAAGGCAGACCTAAAAAATTTGCAGTCATCAAACTGCTCAACATCCTGGTGAATGTTGGTCTGGTTATTTTCTTTCTTTACTACTGCAAAGGAGCAGCAGATAGAGGCGAAAAGAGCATAATTGCCTCCTTGTACAAAGCAGAACTGGGAATCGGTTATGTATTTATTTCACAACTGGTGGCGAGCGGACTAACATGGATGCTATTACTGAAGGAATGGAAATCCTTCAGGTTTGAGCCAGACAGACAACTGATTACAACAATAGTCAGGTATTCGCTCCCCATGATAATTGTTGGGTTTGGCGGGATGGTTAACGAGACAATCGACAGATTCTTGTTGCTGAAAAGATTTCCGGATGCATTACATGAAATGGAAGCAGTAGGGATATATACTGCCAATTACAAACTGGCAGCGCTCATTGTAATTTTCATCCAGGCCTTCCGCATGGGAGCAGAACCTTTTTTCTTTAAAAATGCTGATAAGACAAATGCAAAGGAAACCTATGCCCGCATTATGAATTTCTTTGTGATAGCCTGCTGCATGTGTTTTTTGGGTGTCTCCCTGTTTCCTGATATCTGGAAACATTTCATGGGTGTAAGCAGACATCCGGAATACCTGAAAGGACTCTTTCTGGTTCCCATACTGATGCTGGCCAAAATATTTTTGGGAATTTATTACAACCTCTCAATTTGGTACAAGCTGACAGACAAAATCAGCACTGGCGCATACATCACCATCGGAGGAGCACTGATCACAGTTGCAGTAAATTACATCCTGATTCCACACCTGGGTTATCTGGCTTCTGCACTGGCTACAGTGGTCTGTTATGCCAGCATGATGCTGGCAAGTTATATACTCGGACAAAAACACTATCCGGTTCCTTATGATGTGAAGCGGTGCTTTGGGTATATCGGACTTTCGCTTATACTTTTCGTTATCCACCATCAACTAAGAAATACTTACAAGGATATACTGCTGCTTCATTCAGCTGCAATGGTACTCATTGTGTTGTTCACTTTCCTGGTGCTGAAAATGGAAAAAAGTGAATTTGTGAAAATCCCTTACCTGAACAGAATTTACAGATTCATCTAACCCAACGCAGGCACATAAGGGTTGTGCCTTTTCTCATGTCCTATTGTTGTTGATGGTCCATGCCCGGAATACACTTTTGTTTCTTCAGGCAAAGCATATAAAATATTTCTGACAGACGCTTCCAATACATCTGGATTCCCTCCCGGAAGATCCGTTCTCCCAACACTCTCCCGGAAAAGCACATCTCCTGCGAGGAGGAATCCCTGAGCAGCATTGTACAAACTGACGCTTGCTGGCGAATGTCCTGGTGTGAAAAGTAATTCAAAGTTGTGATTACCCAGTTGAAGCGGTTTTGCCATATCGAAAAAATGCAAAGGACCTGCGTAATTATCAAAAGGCACATTCCACATCAACCCACTAGCCGGTGCCCGATCAAGCATCACCTTTTCTCCCTCATGGATGTGCAATTCCAACCCATAAGTTTCGTGAATAAATTTATTACCAAAAACATGATCAAGGTGACAATGTGTATTGACCAAAAGAACTGGATTCAGTGACTTTTGGGTAATAAAAGCAGTAAGTTTCTCCCGTTCTTCATCAAAATAACATCCGGGATCTACTATCATACAGTTACCTTCTCCGTCATAAACCAGGTATGTGTTCTCTTGTAGCGGGTTGAAAGTGAAAATTTTAACGTTTAGCATTCCCCTTATTTCTTGGTTAAAAGCATTAATTTTATTGCATAACCATGCCTTGCATGTGCCACACAAAGGTATCCATTCAATTGAATCATTCAACCATGCGAAAAATATTCCCGGCACTCGTTGCCGTCATACTCTTAACCCTTCAGGCTGAAGCACAGGTAAGCACCGTAGAATTTGGTAAAAACAGGGTACAATACAAGAAATTCAATTGGCAATACCTGCAAACAAGGAACTTCAATGCGTACTACAGTGATGAAGGGCTGCAGCTTGGCAAATTTGTTGCACAGGTTGCGGAAGAAGAGCTGGGTAGTATTGAAGAATTTGTGGAATATGGCTTGCAACGCAGGGCAAATATCATCATTTACAACAGCTTTACAGAATACCAGCAATCGAATATCGGACTGGGAATAGACTGGCAGAACACAGGTGGCGTTACCAAGCTTGTCAACAATAAAATCATTATCTATTTTAACGGAAACCTTAATGAACTGAGAATTCAGATCAGGCAGGGCATTGCAAAAGTATTGGTAGAAAATTTATTGTTTGGTGATGACCTTGGCGAGTTTGCTAGTAATCAGGCTTTACTTGATTTACCCAAATGGCTTATAGACGGCTATGTGGCTTATGTTGCGGAAAACTGGAGTCCTGCACACGACGACAAGCTAAAGTCTGCGCTGCTTTCTGGCGACTATAAAACTTTTTATCAGTTTGCATTTAAAGAGCCTTTACTTGCCGGCCATGCCTTCTGGAAATTTATCGGGGATCAATACAAGAAAGATAACATTACTTATTTCCTTTATTTATCTAGAATCTATAAAAGCCTCAATGCGTCAAGCCTCAAAGTAACCAAGAAGAAATTCAAGGACCTACTTAAAGACTTCATGCAAATGGAAGCAGATAATTATGAGGATGATATGAAAGGACGCAGAAACTTGCCCAAAGGCAATGTTGTAACTGTTGAGGAAAAAAGTAACGGCACCGACTACTTCAGGTTTCAGGCTAACCCCATTGCCAGGAATAATTCCTATGTGATGGTGCAATACACCAAAGGCATTTACAAGGTTATTCTTGAAGACCTTTCTGATGAGCGTAAAATTCTGTTGAAGGCAGGTATTCTGAATAACCAGGATGAACTCAACCCCAACTACCCCATTCTTGCATGGGATCCCAAAGGGTCCAGGGTACTTGTTATTTATACCACTGAAGGGAAAATTAAGATGTTCATTTATGATGCTGTAGCACGCATCAAAACTTTCAAACAGGAATTGGAAGGTTTCCAACTGATACAGGATGCCAAATTCATGCTGGACAACAATACGCTTATTCTGAGTGCAGTTAAAAACGGACAATCAGATGTCTTCGTTTATAAGGTAAAGGAGAATGCTGTTCAGCAGATTACGAACGATGTGTATGACGACCTGGATGCTTCTTTTGTAGCATTCCCTAATAAAACAGGAATCCTTTTCTCCTCCAACAGACCTGGTGCCAATGCATCAAAATCAGATACTGCGATTGCCTCCAGAAACCACTTCAACATTTTCATGGTAGACAACTGGACCAAGAGCGATTTCAGGCAAATTACCCAGCTAACAAACCAGCCTTTTGGCGAAGCCAGGTATCCCCTGCAGTACAATGTCAACCACTTTACTTTCGTTAGTGATGCCAATGGCATAGGAAACAGGTATGCCGGATTTTTTACCACCCAAAGAGCCGGTCTCGACACCATATACAGGATAGGTGATGATTTTTTACGCAATCCTGACAAAAAAGATCTTGATTCAACATTGAAATTCTGGCAAAGGGAAGAACCGGATTCAGTGGGATATATTTCACTCACCAACGACAGCACCTATGTATTCCCCATCACCAACTACGAAAGCAGTCTGCAGGAAACAAGAGGTGCAGGAGACAATAACCAGGTCAGTGAACTAAGACAGGAAGGCAATCTTAAATTCCTCTATAAACTGAAGATTAACGAGGCTGTACTAAACAAAAGAAATATCAATGCCAAGCCTACACGCTATATCAGACAACTGATGGAAGAGGAAAGAAAGAAGAAGACGGCAGCCATGAAATTCCAGCAGGAAATAAAAAAGGATGCAACCGGTGAAAAGAAAGCACAATTGTTTCAGACAGAATTTGATAATGAATTAAAAGACTCAGCCAGACCCGTGGCAGAAGAAATTGAAGTGCCACAAAAAGAAGACTACCTGAAAAAGGCAAAAACCTTCAATTACAAACTGAAGTTTGCATCAGATTACCTTGTCTCCGGCTTCAACAACTCTGTTCTTGTAAACCGGTATCAACCCTATGGCGGAGGATCAGGACCCATATACCTTTCTAACAATGACAACCTGAACGGCATTCTTCGAATGGGGATATCAGATATCATGGAAGATAAAAAATTCATTGGCGGATTCAGGCTGGGTACCAACCTGAGAGACAATGACTACCTGGCGTCTTACCAGAACCTCAGGAGAAGGTGGGACTGGGGATTAACTTATTACCGCAGCAACCAGGAGAACTTCCCGATTTTTGATCCCAATGATATAAAATCACAGCTGAATAATAAACTGGCGTCCAATCTTTACCAGTTTAATATCAGCTATCCGTTTAATGAAGTAAAGAGTTTGCGTGCAACAGCAGGATTCAGAACAGACAGGGTAGTCATCAACACCAATGCCAATTATTACCCGTCATTGACAATGACTGATACTGTTTTAAAATATGCCCTTGTCAGGCTCGAATATGTTCATGATAACACCATCAATCCAACCCTTAATATCTGGAACGGATTCAGGTATAAGATCTACACAGACATCAATTCAAGACTTGTTAATGCCGAAAACACTGGAAAATTCATGTTCAATGTGGGGACAGACGTCCGTTACTACTACCCTATTTACAGAAACTTCATCTGGGCTGGACGTGGTGCTGCAGATTTTTCATTCGGTTCACAAAAACTGATTTATTACCTGGGTGGCGTAGAAGGATGGTTAAGTCCAAAGTTCAACGACGCCATTACACCAGCACCCGATGTGGATTATGCTTTCCAGACCCTGGCACTGAACCTGCGCGGACACAGGCAGAATGTGGCTAATGGAAATAACAATATTGTGCTGAATTCTGAGTTCAGGCTCCCCATCTTTACAACATTCTTCAACAGGCCTATCAACAACGCTTTCCTGAGGAACTTTCAGCTGATCCAGTTCATAGATTTGGGTACTGCCTGGAATGGTAAGTTCAAGCAGGTACAGCGTCCGGGAGCCGTATACGGACAACCTCCTGTTCAGGTCAATATCCGCACAGGCGGTGTTGGTCCATTTGTTGGGGGCTATGGCTTTGGCGCCAGGAGTACACTGCTTGGTTATTTCCTGCGTGTGGATGCCGGCTGGCCAATGGGCAAGTTCTTCAGCGGAAAGCCAGCTTGGTACTTTGCACTGGGTCTCGATTTCTAAATAATCAGATTTAAAGGGGCTTTGAAGGTTGTCCGAATTTAAGGGCTTTCAACCTCACACTGACGTCATTGTGGCTTCTATGTATAAAGGTTACCCTGAAAAGATTATCGTATTCCCAATCCGGAATTTCGTTTTTTTCAGGTTTAACCCCAGTCATAACCAGCATAGGTAATACGGTATTGCTGTGCCCCACCACCAAACTATTCTTCATACCAGCCTTCAGGTTGGTAAGGAGATTTGCAACAGTATCAGGTTTATATAGCTGAACCGGCAAGTTAAGCTTGTCTGCCAGTGGCTTGGCTGTATGTATGGTTCTGATTGTTTGTGTGCTGTACACTGCCTTAATCTTTTTCTTATCCAGCATGGAGGATAATTCCCCTGCTCTTTGCATACCGGCTTCCGTAAGGGGTGGATCCTTCTGCATCGCACCTGCCTTTTCGGCATGACGCACAAAATAAATGTGGTGCACTTTGCAGGAGGATATGACCAGCATTAAAACTACAATCAGCATAACCAGAAGGTCCCTTTTCATCATGACTTTTTTTTCAAAATTAAACTTTTACTGATTGCAAGGTGGGATTAACGAAGGATAACCGTTATAAAACAGGTTAACCCGGGTAAAAAACAATCCGGCTGACATGTTGCTTCAGCTATGTGCAAGTAGCTTTAGTGTCATGCATATTCACCAAAAATATCCATTCCTAAGAATCCTGGCAGGAGTGGTTTGCGGCATATTGGTTGAGGAAAATTTTTCACCCGGCAAATGGCTTTGGGTTGTTCTTTCCTGCTTTGGCTTAATCATCCTCTTGACACATCAAAAGCTAAATGATGCAAGAAAGTGGCAGTTCAGATTTGCACCTGGCGCAGGCATGACCCTGATGTTAATTTGCCTTGGGGGATATATAACCATGCTTACAAAAAAGAACAATGAACCTACGTCTTTATCCGGCTCAGCAGATTACCTGTTCTATGAAATCACAGATGGCCCATTCAAAACAAAAACAGGAAGCCGCTATAGTGCACGGATTTATGACATGGAAAATCCAAGACTATTCAACAACTCCCATGTTTTCATTTACATCAACAAGGATACCACTGGCACATTTGAACCAGGTGATATGTTGCTTGGCATGAATAAGCTGAATATCATCAAACCATCAAAAGATGCACTGGCATTCGACTTTTATACTTACGCCAAAAGAAAGCAGATTCACTTTACATTACACTGCGAAAAATGGCAACTGGTAAAACTATTGAACTCGAGGTCTTACCTTTCAGCAATAACATTCAGGCTCAGGATTTTTTTCCTGGAGACACTCAGAAAAAATATAGCTGACAAGCGGCTATGCGGACTGGCAGAAGCGATGTTAACAGGATACCGTGAAGACCTGGACCGAGATATACTCAGAGCTTATACTGACACAGGTGTCGTGCACATCATAGCTATTTCAGGATTACACCTCGGCCTTATCTTCTGGCTGGCAGATTTACTTTTACGCAAGCTTGTAAGCAAACGGTTTTTACCTGTAGCCGGACTGCTTATCATTTTACCCATGCTTTGGATCTTTGCACTGATGACCGGATCATCAGCATCCATCATGAGAAGTGTGATCATGTTTTCCATATCGATATGTGGAAATGCTTTGGGCAAAAAAAGCAGCAGCATGAATGCACTCCTTTGTTCTGCTACGCTTCTTTTACTTACAGACCCACTCATGATCTATGATATTGGCTTTCAGTTAAGCTACGCAGCAGTTGGATCTATTTTGGTTTTTGAACGCCCCCTCCGAAGTTTAGTTTACCTGAAAAACAAGATTGCTGTTTACTGCTGGTCGATGGTGAGCATAACACTGGCCGCACAGGTGCTCACAACACCATTTGTTATTTATCACTTTCACAGGTTTCCTGTTTTATTCCTCTTCAGTAACCTTGTTGCTGTGCCGCTTTCAAGCATCATACTGGTTCTTGAAATTGTACTCTGCTGTGCTGAAAGCATTCATATTGGAGCACCTGCAACCGGACGAATCATTGCATACCTCATGAGCAGTATGAACGATTATGTTTCCCTGATGCATCGGATACCATTTAATCTCATAACAGGTATCTATGTGAAATTATCAATCCTGTTGCTCACAATTGTTTCAGCCGGGTTGCTTCTTCAATATCTTATCAAACCTGGTAAAACTTCACTACGTGTTTTTGTAGTACTGATGCTTTTAACTTCAGCCTTGAGCTTCAACCACATGTATAACCATGAAATGAAGCAAAGTTGGATCATCCTTCAGTCTGCCGGCAATACCTATATCATACACAGACATGGAAAAAATGCAATAATTCTGGTAAAAAATAGCAAATCAAAAGAATTTCGGAATATAGTAAGAGAAATTGAGCCAGCAATCAATACCCTCGCCATTGAAAGGGTTAACTGGAAACAGCTGCCGGATTTTCCATTTGTTCTGGAGCTACCCTATGTTGAGGGCAATGAAAGGAAGAGTGCCATGCTCCTTTCAGGTATATATGATTTGAAATTAAAGGCCATAACAAACAATTTAAAAAAACCAAGCCTTGTTCTATCCGATGGAACCAATAAACTGTGGAAAATTAGGCAATGGGAAAAAGAGTCACAAGAACTAAATTTGCGCTTTCTTTCAACATCCTTAACAGGATCAGTAACGATTAACTGCCATCATTAGCCTAATTCCCAAAACATAACCTGCATGGAAAAGAAGATAAGTTCTGCATTGATTTCTGTTTTTTACAAGGACGGACTGGAGCCGTTGGTACGTTTGCTCCACAAACATGGTGTAGCTATCTATTCTACAGGTGGAACTCAACAGTTCATTGAGCAGCTTGGGTTACCCTGTATTCCTGTTGAATCGGTAACAAATTATCCTTCTATCCTTGGAGGAAGGGTAAAAACTTTACATCCCAAAGTATTTGGTGGCATCCTCGGCAGGCGGGCAGTTGCGCAGGATCTGGAAGAAATGAAGTCATTTGAAATACCTGAAATAGACCTGGTCATTGTTGACCTATACCCATTTGAAGAAACTGTAGCCCAGACCAGTGAAGAAAAGTTGATCATTGAAAAAATAGACATAGGCGGACCATCTATGATCCGTGCTGCAGCAAAAAATTTCAGTGACCTCTTGGTTCTGGCTTCAAAAGAAGATTATCAGGAAGTCCATGACATTTTAGAAAGTCAGGCTGCTTCAACAACACTCGAGCAGAGAAAGCGTTTTGCCGCCAGAGCTTTTGAGATTGTCTGCAATTATGATATTGCCATCTCGCAATATTTCAACGCAGATTCAGGAAAGACATTCTTACATACACAAGGTCATCCAAACCCCATGCGATATGGAGAAAACCCACACCAGCAAGGTGTATTTTATGGAAACCTGAAAGAACTGTTTGAACAACTTAACGGTAAAGATCTATCCTACAACAACCTTGTTGATGTGGATGCCGCCATGCAACTGATTGCAGAATTCAGTGATGACAAAACACCAACTTTTGCCATCATCAAACATACCAATGTTTGTGGTATCGCATCGAGGCCTTCTGTATCCGAAGCCTGGAAAACCGCACTTGCAGCCGATCCGGAATCCGCTTTTGGAGGTGTGCTGGTTTGTAATGAAAGTATCGATGCTGAAACTGCAGACCTTATCAATGAAATTTTCTTTGAAGTACTGATTGCTACATCATTTGATGATGCTGCACTCGATATCCTCAAATCCAAAAAGAACAGGATACTCCTGCAACAGCGGGCAAACCACCAGCCTGGAACTCAGTTCAGGGCGATATTGAATGGCGTATTGGTTCAGGAACCAGATCTGGGCGTGCATGATAAGTGGGAAGAGGTTGGAGGCAGAACAACAACACCTGAGGAAAAAGCCGACCTTGATTTTGCCAACCGCATCTGCAAGCATCTCAAATCCAACGCAATTGCTCTCGTAAAAGACAGGCAGTTGATTGGCAAAGGGTGCGGACAGACTTCAAGGATCGACTCCTTGAGACAGGCCATTGAAAAAGCAAAACAATTCAATTTCGAACTCAGGGGTGCAGTGCTTGCGAGTGATGCATTCTTTCCATTTAATGACTGTGTAAGCATGAGTCATCTTGAAGGGATTGAAGCATTCATTCAGCCTGGTGGATCGATCAGGGATAAAGACTCTGTTGCATACTGCAAAGAAAACAACCTGGCCATGGTTATGACCGGAATGAGACATTTCAAACACTGATTATTTTAATCGGAATATGCGTACCTGGAGGATTTTAAGGGTAATCATCAACAGAAAAGAATCCTCCCGAAAAAAAAGGAGAAGAGCCAACAGGAGAAAGGCCATGTGGGCTGTAGCACTGGTTTGTATTTTGTGGGGTACAACCTGGATGGCCTCAAAAATAGGTGTCAAACATATACCCGCACTTCAGCTTTCAGGTTTAAGACACCTGATTGGTGGAGGGTTATATGTTGCCTATTTCACCTTTGTAAGAAAGATGTTTCCACAAAGACACCAGTGGTGGCGGCTGCTTTGGATGTCTGTTCTGATGTTTGTATTGAGCAATGGGCTCAGTGTGCTTTCAGTTGTTTATATGCCAAGCGGACTGGGCTCAGTTGTGGGCGCAATTGCACCCATATGGGTAATCATTTTCAGCTTTTTCATCTTTAAACACATCCGCTTCAAAAAACAAACCATTGCTGGCATTTTACTTGGTTTTACGGGCGTTGTCATAACTTTTTCAGACTACTTTGAACATGTTATGTACACTGACTTTTCTTATGGAATTTTGTTTGGGATGATATCCAGCATGACATGGGCTGTTGCTACACTACTAACCGTTAAACAGGCCAAAGACATTGACCCCTATTTTTCTCTGGGCTGGCAAATGTTTATAAGCGGAATTATTCTTAACACCTATTCTTATGCTTCAGGAAATTTTGTAAGCGTTTTTTCAATCCCAACAGATGCATGGCTTTCAATTGCTTATCTTGTGGTAATAGGATCAGTGATTGCTTTTGGAGCATACATTTATGCACTCAAAAGGCTACCTGCTACCTTGGTATCGATCCACGCATACATAAACCCTATAGTAGCAATTTTGCTTGGAGATTTGCTGATGAATGAAAAGCTCACACCATTTGTCATTGTAGGAACAATCACCACACTGCTTGGCGTTTACCTTGTAAACAACAGTTTCAGAAGGAAAATCAGGCTCAGGAAATCATCTCCCGCCATTGCTGATTAAAGGACTTGGCAGGGAATTTCAAATCCGCCCTGTGACCTGTCCACCCCTTAAATAATTTGTTAACCATCCAGTTTTTTAACCGGTGATTACCCATGTTCATCATTTTCCGGTGAAGCATACCAGTTTGCCAGGCTTTCCATGCTATACTTTCCATTGCAGATCCCTTACCGGATGTTACTGTTTCATGTCTGTTATGCAGCAGCAATTCATGCAGGTTAATTTTTACGGCACATACCTCTGTACAGTTACCGCAAAGGGAAGATGCATGACTCAGGTGATTCCATTCACCCAGTTCCTTCAGGTTAGGGGTGATAACACTCCCGATTGGTCCACTATACGTTGTACCATACGCATGACCTCCGATATTCTTGTAAACGGGACAAGCATTCAGACAGGCAC
Organism: Chitinophagaceae bacterium; assembly: GCA_044372235.1. GTDB lineage: Bacteria > Bacteroidota > Bacteroidia > Chitinophagales > Chitinophagaceae > Pollutibacter. The sequence continues at coordinate 15,431 of JBILSG010000002.1, read as the reverse complement.
CGCAACGGATACAGTAAAGGCTTTCCCTGGAAACAGGATCCTGCAATACCTGTGTGCGTCCATTATCCAGCAATATAACATACATTTCTTCCGGTCCGTCTGATTCTGTTGATTGTTTCGGTCCGTTTATGATTGAATTGTATACTGTAATCTGCTGACCAGTTCCAAACGTTGAAAGCAATGGCCAAAAAAGGGCAAGATCATGGATACTGGGGATGACTTTCTCCAGACCAACAACAACTATATGTGTTTTTGGCCAGGATGCACTCAGCCTGGCATTCCCTTCATTCTCAGTGACGGCAATGCCGCCTGTATCAGCAATGATGAAATTAGCTCCTGTAACCCCAACTTCTGCTTCTCTGTACTTTTTTCTCAATTTTTCCCGGGCAACCAAAGTAAGTTGTTCGGGTGTAAGGTCCAACGGGGTTTTCAGATGTTCATGAAAAACACGCGCAACATCCTCCTTACTTTTGTGCATGGCAGGAGTAACGATGTGGTAAGGAGGTTCATTATCCAGCTGCTGAATGTATTCACCTAAATCAGTTTCAACACTCTCAATACCATTTTGTTGAAGGAAATCATTCAGGTGAATTTCCTCAGTAACCATACTTTTAGACTTGACAAGAGATTTGCAATTACGTTCCCTGCAAATTTTTAAAATCGCTTCACAGGCCTGTGCTGTATCCACAGCCCAAATCACTTTGCCTCCCCTGGCCAGCAGGTTTTTCTCAAATTTCTCAAGCTGAATATCAAGTGTTTCCAGGGCTTTCCACTTGGTATTCTTAGCCTTTTTTCTGGCAAATTCCAGGTCTGCAAACTGTCGCTTTCCAACTGGTACAACCGCATTGTATTTACCAATATTGTAATTAATGGTTTTACGGTGCTTGAGGTCAGCAGCCTTGACGGCACTTTTCTCCTTGAATGTGGATACGACTGATGACATGATTATTTGTTTTCTTCTTTTTGATCAACTTTAAAATAATCCTTTGCTACCTGATCCAATGCATCATAAAAACCTTCTCCGTATGCTCTGATCAGTGCTTCTTTCAGGAATTTGTAAACAGGCACTTTCAACTCTTTACCCAAAGCGCAGGCAGGACTGCACATACCTTCCCGCGGATCATAATTAAGCAACTCATGAGCAGAAAACCTGCTCTTACTTCTTTTTATGGGATAGAGATGACAGGATATGGGCTTTTTCCAACTGATTAATCCCTGATTATACCCTTCTTCAAAAGCACACTTGATTACACCCTGCTTATCCCTGAATCCATAGGCACAAATTTTCTCATCGACTGTAGGCGTCACCCAACCAAATTCCCGGTCATAGCGGTAAAGTCCATTTCGCTCAATCTCCTTTATGCCCTCTTTGGGTATGAGGTGCATCACTTTTTCATAAGCTATTTTCACTTCATCTAACTCGTCATCGGTTAGGGGAGCACCAGCATCGCCATCTTCACAACAACCTCCCTTACATTTAGAAAGGTCACAGACAAACTGGTCTTCTACAATATCATCACTGATGAGAATACTATCAATCGAAATCAAGCTAATGTGTTTATGCAAAAATAGCATTAAATCACGGGTCGGAACAGCCTGTAACTGAAAACTTACTAAAGACTCATCATTTCCTTGAAACGAACAGCCTGGCGTCTTGAAACCTCAATTTTTTCTCCACCCTTTATTTCAAGCAAAAGGCCACCATTGAAGAAAGGTTCTACCCTTTCAATCATCCTGAGGTTGACAATATGTTTCCTGTTTGCTCGGAAGAAAATTCTGGTATCCAACCGTTCTTCCAGCGAATTGAGCGACTTCAGTATCAATGGCTTATTCGTGCTAAAGAATACCCTGGCATAGTTTCCTACTGATTCAAAAAGTCTTATTTCAGATAGCTTTACAAACCAGCACTTTTCGCCATCTTTTACAAAAACCTGGTCAGATTCAGTCAGCATGTGCCTCGACTCATATCTGCCATCAGCAGCATGAATGTCTTTCTCATCAAGCAGGAGTAATTTTTGGATTGCGTCTGATAAACGCTTCGGATCTATCGGCTTGAGCAGGTAATCAAGCGCATTGACTTCAAATGCCTTGATGGCAAAATCATTGAAAGCTGTTGTAAAAATAACAGAAGGAACCTTATCCAGTTCTTCCAGCAATTCAAACCCGGTTTTTACCGGCATCTGTATATCTAAAAAAATGAGGTCTGGATTTAATTCGGGAATCAAGGCCAGGGCTTCATCGGCATTGGCAGCTTCGCCAAGAATTTCAACTTCCGGGTAATCACTGAGCATCTTCCTGAGTTCTGCCCTTGCAAGCCTTTCATCGTCAATAATGATTGCTGTCTTTTTCATAATGGTTTTTATTAATCAAGTGGAATGACTACTTCAGCAAGTACTTCCTTTTCATTCAACTGACAGATTCTAAAGGTTGCCCTGCCTGCAAAAATAAGCTGGAGCCTTGTTTCAGTGCTCTGCAATCCGAATCCCTCTTTTTCCTTTTGCATATCAAGCTTACCATCATTCACTACCTGCAGGTAGAACAGGCCGTCATTCTCAAGCGCAACTATTTTAATTATGCCTGGCTCCACACTTTTTCCTATTCCATGTTTAATGGCATTTTCCACAAGGGTTTGCAACATCATGGGAGGAACAGGATTATCCAAAGCATCTTCTTCGATTTCATATTTAACCTTCAGCCGGTCTTCAAACCGGATCAGTTCAAGTGCCAAGTAATCCGCTACAATTTCGAGTTCTTTTTCTAGGGTGACTGTTTCCAGTTGATCTGAGAGCATACTCGACCTGAGGATGTTACCCAGCGAAGTTACTGAAACCCTTGCCCTGCTTGGATCTTCATCAATCAATGCCCTGATGCTGTTTAAAGCATTGAAAATAAAATGTGGATTGATACTCGCCTTAATTGTCTTCAACTCAAGCGACTTTACCATCGCTTCCAGCTTGAGGTTATCTACCTGATTTTTCCTGGACTGCTCCACATAATGGTAAATGAAATAAATGCAATTCCAGATAAAAAAGTAAATGAACGAGGTAAAAATATTGGTACTGATTTTTTGCTGAAGCGCCATCAGCACTTCTTCCTTGTATTCCAGTTGCAGTAAACTGCTCAGAAAAGTTTCGAGCAGTCCAACCAATGCAGCAAACAAAACTGATAAAAGAACAAATCCAATAAGCTGATAATTTACCGGACGGTTCATCAGGCTTAACCGGTGGATTGCAATTCGCATGAGATGAGACATAACCAGTCCCACCGCTAAATAAACAGTCAGTCTGGTTATAAAAAGATTATCAAATAAATTGTAGGTAACGGCAAAAAAAATGTTAATCCCAACAAACATTCCCCAGCCAAGAAGCTGAAAAAGCCAATATTTTGATATCCTGCCCAGAACGCGATCCATATTTTGTAAAATTACCTAACTCCCCGCAGTTCTGAATGCTTATTGTATAAGTGGCTTTAAGCAGCCTCTCATCGGTATATAAGGGTATTTTGATTAACTTTACAGGATAATTACCTTGGAATCACCGAACAAAAAAGTGCATCACTTGTTTCACAACGAAGTACACTCACAAAGGATACAACATGAAAATTGAACCAGGCAAACTGCTCCAGCAAATCGACTCACCGGCAGACCTCAAAAAGCTGGCCAAAGACGATTTGGTAAAAGTGTGTGATGAACTCAGGCAATACATTATTGATGTGGTGAGTGTGCATGGAGGACATTTTGGCGCAAGTCTCGGTGTTGTTGAATTATCGGTTGCATTGCATTACGCCTACAACACGCCTTATGATCAGCTCGTTTGGGATGTGGGGCATCAGGCATACGGACATAAAATACTCACAGGCAGAAGGGATAATTTTCATACACAAAGAAAGTACGGTGGCCTAAGCGGCTTCCCCAAACGCAGTGAAAGCGAGTATGACACTTTTGGCGTGGGCCATTCTTCCACTTCAATTTCTGCTGCCCTGGGTATGGCCCTTGCAGCCAAACACAAGGGAGAGGGAGACCGCAAATCTGTTGCAGTTATCGGAGACGGCTCCATGACAGCAGGCATGGCTTTTGAAGCCATGAATCATGCAGGAATTGCAGATGCTGACATGCTGGTTATTTTGAATGATAATAACATGAGCATCGACCCAAATGTGGGTGCCCTCCGGGAATACCTTACTGATATCAGCACCTCTCATACCTACAACAAGCTCAAAGACGACATATGGAAGAGTCTGGGCAAGTTGCCCCTTGGAGGTAATTTTACCCGGGAAATAGCAAGTAAGCTGGAACACAGCATCAAAGGATTTATAAGCCGCAGAAGCAACCTCTTTGAATCCATGAACATGCGGTATTTCGGTCCAATTGACGGCCACAATATCACAAAATTGGTTGATACGCTGAAGGATCTCAGAGATATACCTGGCCCTAAACTCCTTCACATCATCACAACAAAAGGCAAAGGCTATGCGCTGGCTGAAAAAGACCAGACCAAATGGCACGCACCCGGACTATTTGATAAAGTAACTGGTGAGATTTTTAAAAAAACATACGACACCCCTCAGGCTCCCAAATACCAGGATGTTTTTGGTAAAACAATCCTTGAACTGGCCAGAAATAATCCAAACATATTTGGTATAACGCCAGCCATGCCATCAGGATCTTCTTTGAAATTCATGATGGACGAGATGCCAGAAAGGGCTTTTGATGTGGGCATTTGTGAACAGCATGCCGTAACCCTGAGTGCCGGTATGGCCACCCAGGGTCTCAGGGTTTTCTGCAACATCTATTCCAGCTTCATGCAGCGCGCCTATGATCAGGTTGTTCATGATGTAGCCATTCAGAAACTACCTGTGGTATTTTGTTTGGACAGAGCTGGTTTGGTTGGAGATGATGGTCCTACCCATCACGGAGTCTATGATATTGCATACATGCGCTGCATCCCCAATATGATTGTTTCCTCTCCCATGAATGAAGAGGAACTCAGGAACCTGATGTATACTGCTCAGCTGGAAACAACAAATCTTCCATTTGTAATCAGATATCCCCGGGGTGAGGGTGTGATGCCCGAGTGGCAGACTCCACTGAAGGAAGTAACTATCGGAAGGGGACGAAGGCTGAAGGAAGGAGTGGATCTGGCAATACTCAGTTTTGGTCATCCCGGCAATTTCGCTGCAGCTGCAATCAGGGAACTTAGGACTGATGGCATAACACCAGGTCACTACGACCTGCGCTTTGTGAAACCGTTGGATGAAGAAATGTTACATGAGGTTTTCAGCAAGTATAATAAGATTATCACTGTAGAAGACGGAACCATTGTGGGTGGTGTAGGTTCTGCCATCCTGGAGTTTATGGCAAAACACAATTACCAGGCCTCTGTGCGTATGCTAGGCATACCAGACAGAATAGTAGAACACGGCTCACAAAAGGAACTGCACAGGGAATGTGCTTACGACACCAAAGCTATCGTGGATACTGCCAGAGAAATGATGAAGGACCTGGTTCAGATTATGCAGTAAAATCATAAACGGGGTCTTGAGGGCGTTCATCATTGTATTCAATGATGAAATTATTCCTGCCCTCACCGATTATGATTGATACGTAATTTTGTTGCACCAGTTCCAGAACTGTCAGGAAAAGAAATATGGCATGAAGCCGATCCTGACAAACATCAAAAACCTTTTCAAAAGACATGGTCTTTTCTTTGGAACTGACAAGCAGCACATATTCCCTGCTTTCTTCCATTGTGTAATTATACCTGTAGACAACATGCTGCGGCTTGTTCTGCCGGTCATGAACCCTTTGCATAACCTTTTCAAAAAGTTTCATAAGCTTGAAAAGGCTGACCGATTGTATCTCTGTGCCTTCTGATGCTTCTTCTCCGATTGCATGCAAATCCTGTTTGAGATTTCCACGTTTCACCATGAAAAGACGCTGCTGTTCAAGCTCTGCCAACCTTGATGAAGCCTCCTTGAATTTTTTGTACTCTAGAATCTTATCAACCAGTTCCTGGCGTGGGTCAATTTCATTGCCAGACGCATCCAGGTCCTTTCTCGGCAATAACATTTTTGCCTTGATCCGCATCAGTGTTGAAATGAACAAAATGAATTCGCTGCTCAGTTCAATATTATCATCTTCTGATTGTTTGATGAATGCCAGAAAGTCGTCAATAATATTCTTGATGGGAATATTGTAAATATCCAGCTCATCCCTCTCAATAAAAAAAAGGAGCAGGTCAAAAGGACCTTCAAACTGGGGTAATTTGATCTGATAAGATGCTGTATTCAAGTTGCGTTATTTTAATTCGGCTGAACGACAAATATATGTATTCGCTTCAAAACAACTGGAATCTGCAACTGAAATTAACGACCTTCGCAACATAAATCGATTTTAGACATGATCAAATGGATAATGTTTATTTTGCTGTGTTTGATATGGGGCAGTTCATTTGTGCTGATGAAAACCGGACTGGAAACATTGAGCCCTTATCAGGTAGCTTCGCTCAGGATTCTTTTTACTGGACTGGTGATGCTACCCCTCCTACCACGTGCCCTAAAAACAGTTCCCAAAGAAATCATCAGACCAATAATACTTTCAGGATTTCTGGGTTCATTCTTTCCTGCATTCCTTTTCTCACTGGCACAAACAAAAATTGACAGCTCACTGGCAGGTATACTCAATTCCCTGACTCCGATTTTTACAGTTGCAATAGGCACAATGTTCTTTAAACTCAAGATTGGCTGGATAAAATGGGCAGGCATGATCACCGGATTTGCAGGCATGATGGTGCTGGTGTTAGGTAATACAAAAGGAATAAGTCTTCATTACCTGGGCTATGCATTTTTCGTAATCCTGGCTACCATATTTTATGGGCTGAATGTAAATGTTGTTAACCAGTTACTGCGCAATACCCAGCCATTACATGTTGCAACCATTGCATTCTCTGCTTTAACAATTCCCACGTTAATAATCCTGGCTACAACAGGCTATTTTACTGACCCCAACTTGCTGAATGGCAACTGGACACAAGGAACTATTGCTGCAGCTACCCTTGGTATTATGGGAACAGGTGTCGCTTCGGTACTTTTTTACAACCTTGTAAGTAAAGCAGGACCAGTATTCGCTTCTACGGTAACCTACGGCATACCATTTGTTGCTATTGGCTGGGGATTGATTTATGGAGAACAGATTTCCCTTATCCAGGTTACGGGCATGTGCGTCATCCTCATTGGTGTGAGGCTGGCAAACAAGTAATCAGACACTCATCACTTCCTTTTCCTTGGCTGCCAGTGTTTTATCAACCAGGGTAATGAATTTATTGGTGAGATCCTGTATCTCTTTTTCAGCGTCTGCAGCAGTATCCTCGCTCAGACCATTTTTTTGCATTTTTTTCACCTGCTCAATAGCATCTCTCCTGATATTTCTGATGGCAACTTTTGAATGCTCACCCTCACCCTGAACACGCTTTACAATTTCACGCCTTCTTTCTTCGGTAAGTGGGGGCAGAAAAATCCTGATAATCATGCCGTCATTCTGAGGAGTTACACCCAAGTTTGCAGCAATGATAGACCGTTCTATGGCTTGTAACATATTGCGCTCCCAGGGCTGAATAGTAAGGGTTCTAGCATCTGCTACCGTAATGTTAGCTACCTGAGCAACCGGAGTCGGTGCGCCGTAATAATCTACTGTGAGTCCGTCAAACATCTGAGGGTTTGCCCTTCCAGCTCTTAATTTCACCAATTCTGCTTCAAGATGGGATATTGCTTTCTCCATTGTTGAAGTAGCGTCCATGATATACATTTCCAATTCTTCAGACATAATTGTTTGTTTTGCAATGCAAAGCTAATGAATGAGGTCTATAAGCAAAAGATAAATTGCCAAAAGGTTAATTGAGGGTATTCAATTCCTCAAAGGTGTCTGAGTTGACAATTCTCGTAAAGGTTTGAATTTCTTCTTTTTCAGGGGTGTATTGCGTGAGGATGGATTTGTTTCTGAATGATACCCTGTTAAAAACAAGTAAGATTATAAATGCTATTACAAACATGGAAATAATCAGTATGGTATTGCCAAAAAACTGAAAACAACAGGCGTATAGCACAAAGAGAGCATTTAACCCCAGAATAAAAAGCGTCACTTGCCTGTGTGTCATTCCTTTTCCCAACAGCAGGTGATGAAAATGCTGCATATCAGGTTTAAAAGGAGAGCTACCATGAACCGTTCTGATAATCACCAGTCTCAACATGTCCGCCATGGGTATAAAAAGCAGAGCGATTCCAACAGCAGGTGCCGCAGAAAAATCTGTTTCAGGACTGATGGCCGACCGGGTGGCAATAAAACGTATTACAAGTACTGCGTTTATAAGTCCGATTAAAAGCGAACCGGTATCACCAAGAAAGATTTTGGCAGGACTCCAGTTGTACATTAAAAATGCAAACAAAGCAGAAGCTGACACCAATGCAATCAGGGCATGGGTTTTATCACCCTGCAACCAGAACACTATACCCAGAAACAAAGTAGAAAACAAACCAAGTGATGCTGCCAATCCATCGACACCATCAATCAGGTTGAAAGCATTAATTATGACCAGCATTGTAAATGTTGTAAATAAAAAGGATGCTGCAGGAGACAACATGCCAATACCCAGAAAACCATCAAATGAATTCAACTGATAGTATCCCTGATAAACCAGCAGCAAAACAGCAACGAGCTGACCAGCAAACTTTTTAGCCGGCGAAAAAAAGAGGATATCATCTTTCAGACCTACAAAAAAAATGATTGTAAAGGCAGTCAGAAAACCCGGTACCTGCGGTGAAGTGTTAAAATCCGCCGATAGCAAAAGTGTAATGAGCAAAGATGCAAACAAGGCAATACCACCCATTGATGGTGTGGGTATTTGGTGTATTTTCCTGATTCCCGGAAAATCAAGGAGCTGCCTCCTGTGAGTCAATTTGATGATTACCGGAATCATAAAAAAAGAAATAGAAAAAGCAACACACAAAGTAAGCAATACGGACCCCATAATCATATTTTTTCATCTGTTCACATCAACACACCCCACTCAATACTTTGGGTTTTTCAGGTACATGAAATTAAATTTAATGCCTGACTATTCAAAGTAGACTTCTCGGTTTTTATGCACATTGGGAAAAAAACATGAATCCCTGTTTAAAAACACACAAAAACATTAGTTTTGCCCGAAATACATTAAAATGGCAACCCTTCAGGAAACAGCTTCTCAAATCAGACGGGATATCGTGAGAATGGTACATGGTGTTCAAAGTGGTCACCCGGGTGGTTCTCTTGGCTGTGCTGACTTCTTAACAGCATTGTATTTTAAAATCATGAAACATGATCCGGCCTTCAACATGGATGGTGTGCATGAAGATTTGTTTGTTCTTTCAAACGGACATATATCACCGGTATTTTATTCCTGCCTTGCCCGTTCAGGTTACTTTCCTGTGAGCGAACTGGCAACTTTCAGAAAGTTGAACACCCGTTTACAGGGTCACCCTACTACCCATGAACACCTGCCTGGCGTAAGGATAGCTTCAGGTTCTCTCGGCCAGGGTCTGAGTGTTGCAATAGGCATGGCACTGGCTAAAAAGCTTAACAAAGACAGTAATCTTGTCTTTTCATTGCACGGAGATGGCGAACTTCAGGAAGGACAAATCTGGGAAGCTGTAATTTTTGCAGCACACCACAAAGTCGACAACCTCATCACTACAGTAGACTGGAACGGACAACAGATTGATGGCACAACGGATCAGGTGATGTCTCTTGGTAATATCAGAGAAAAATTCGAAGCGTTTGGGTGGACCACCCTCGAGATGAATGGCAATGACATGGATGATGTTCTCAGTGTTTTGGAACAGGCGAAAGCTGCATCAGGGCAAGGCAAACCTATCGCCATCATGATGCATACCATCATGGGGAAAGGTGTTGACTTCATGGAAAACGACCATGGCTGGCACGGAATAGCTCCAAGTGATGAACAACTTACCAAAGCACTGGCACAATTGCCTGAGTCTCTCGGCGATTATTAATTGTCAGAACGACCTGAGCGTAATTTCTTGTCTAGATGCCCGTAGGGAAGGCACCCAGGATGCCATTGTTCCAATTGAGAATACTGTTACCAGTACCAGTAAAATATCAGAAGCCAGCAGCTTTACAGGATAGTAGTCAATAAGAAAAGTACTGCCTTCCAATGGCACCAGCTTGAATGTTGTCTGAAGATAGTAAATCAGTAAGGCAAGCATCAATCCAGCAAAAGTTCCGATACCAGCAAGCAAAATACCTTCTGCAAGAAAGATTTTGCGGATGAGTCCGTCTTCTGCTCCCATTGATTTCAGGACCTGAATATCCTTTTTCTTTTCCAGAACAAGCATACTGAGTGACCCAATCATGTTAAATGCTGCCACAAGCAATATCAGGGTAAAAATACCATATATCGCCAGCTTTTCCAGCCTGATGGTTGCATACAATGTTCTGTTTTGCTGGTAACGGTCCTCTACCTTGTAATTATCTCCAAGATATGCTCTCAAGACCTGCAGGATTGAAGAAACATCATTACCCGCTTTTAACTGTAACTCCAAAGCCGAAAACTCTGACGGTTCAAAACCCATGTAATCTTTTACAAACTGTAGATCTGTGATGACATATTTGTTGTCAAATTCACTCTGTATGGCAAAACTACCCTGCGGATAAGCCAGAGACATGGATAAGGCTTCAGCAGGGTCAGCAATCGTTTTGATATTCTTTTTGGGCAGGTACACTGAAACCGGATCAATGCTTCTGTCTGAAAGTAAACCTAGGGCCTGTTCAATGCCTACACCCATGACCAGTCCGGGCTGCTCCGCATTACCAACCTCATAACTCCCCCTGTACATAGAGCTCCTAACACCGGAAACACTAGCATAGGCAGCATCAACTCCTTTAAGCTGCACCACCACCTGCAGACTGCCATTTTGAATCAGGGCTTTGCCTTCAGCTGTTTTAGACAATCCACTAATGCCTTTAGTACTGAGGATATGTTGTATTTGCTCCTGAGAAACAGTGATTACCTTTCCCCTGGAAGGACTGATTTTTACTTCAGGATAAAATGATGCATAAAGTGATTTGACAAGCGATTCAAACCCATTGAATGCACTTAGGATGGTAATCAGTGATGCAGTGCCAACAGCAATGGCAAGGACACTAACCCATGAAATTACATTGATGGCCTGAGTTGATTTTTTGGCTTTGAAATAACGCCATGAAAACCTGAGGATCCGGTTTAACCTCATTGTCCCTTTTCTTCATTAATTTTCTTGAAAATTTCTTCCATCTTAAACACGTGATCAAGTGTATCATCCCGGAAGAACCGTAATTCAGGCACCCTGCGGAGCTGCTGCTTAACCCTTAATCCCAGTTCCTTCCTTAATTCACTTTTCCTGTCTTCCAACCTGCCCATGACGGCTTCGGGATTAGACACCTGAAACAAGCTCAGGTATATTCTGGCTTCCAGCAGATCGGGAGTAACCTTTACGCCTGCAATCGAAACCATCCCCCCGTCAATCATATTCAGCCCCATCCTGCGGAAAATATCATTCATTTCTTCCAGAATCACTCCGGCTACCTGTTTTTGTCTTTTGCTTTCCTCCATAATGTATACCCTTGATGGCTGTAAAATTAGTTACTTTTGAGTCCAATTCGCTAAAAATCAGTTTTCATCACATGAGGAGTCTCCGTATCATTTTTTCATACATCAGAAAGTATCCCAAACTCGTTGCTGGTTATTTCACCCTAAACCTGCTTTCTGCAACTTTTTCACTGATCTCACTCACCATGCTTGCACCTTTTCTAACCCTGATATTCGGTCTCGGCCAGGGTGGTACAGTTACAGCGTCCAGGTTCAGTATCGGGGAAGTGACTGATAATTTTTATGCTTACCTCACAGCACTCACTTCAACTGAAGGAGGCAAAATAACGGCACTTGGCATCATTTGCATCATTGTAGCTGGTGCAATACTGATGAAAAATATTTTCCTGTATTTATCCCTCTACCTGCTCACTCCAATCCGGAACAGCATCATCAATGATATGCGCACTGATATGTTCCGTAAAATCCTTGAATTGCCAATTGGCTTTTTCAACGAACAACGCAAGGGCGATATCATGAGTAAACTTACCAATGACCTGCAGGATGTAGAATTCTCAACTATCAGCTTCCTGGAAAGTTTTTTCAGAGAACCTCTTCTGATCACACTCTACCTTTTTGCGATGATCAGCCTGAGCCCTGAACTATCCGTTTTCCTGCTGCTTTTCTTACCGGTAGCGGGATTGATTATCGGCAGAATCGGAAGATCATTAAAAAAAGTATCAGCGGGTGTACAAATTAAACTTGGGGAAATATTAAGTACCATTGAAGAAACCCTTGGTGGCATCAGGGTAGTTAAAGCGTTTAATGCAGAAGTACAACAATTGAACCGGTTTCAAAGGGAGAACAATGAACTTTTCACCATTAAAAATTCCGCAAACAGACGGAGAGACCTGGCTATGCCCGTTTCAGAAACACTTGGCATTCTGGCAGTCTGCTGCGTACTATATTACGGAGGAACACTTGTGCTGCAAAATGATTTCGGACTGAGTGGTCCGGATTTTCTCACCTTCATTGCCATATTCACGCAAATCATCAACCCGCTCAAAGCATTCAGTACTGCATCTTATAATATCCGTAAAGGTGCTGCAAGTATAGAGCGCATTCAACACCTCATCCAGGAAGAACAATCGGTAAAAGAAGATGAAAACCCCATTAGCATCAAGTCTTTCAACGAGTCTATCGAACTCAGAAATATCAGTTTTGCTTATCCCGATAAAACAATTCTGCACGATATCAACCTGACCATACAAAAAGGACAGACCATTGCACTGGTAGGTGCTTCGGGATCCGGCAAATCAACGCTGGCAGACCTTATTCCGAGGTTTCATGACCCCTCTTCAGGCGAAGTATTTATTGATGGTGTAAACATTCGTCGTTATAAGCTGAAAGACCTACGCAACCTGATGGGTATTGTAACACAGGAGCCTGTTTTATTTAACGATACAGTCAATGCCAACATATCCCTGGGTAATGAACAGGCTGATCCCGATGACATCATAAAAGCTGCGCGGATAGCCAATGCCCATTCTTTTATTGAAAATAAGGAGGTTGGCTATATGACAAGGGTTGGAGACAGAGGATCCAAACTGAGTGGAGGAGAAAGACAAAGGGTTACCATTGCCCGTGCAGTTTTAAAAAATCCACCCATCATGATTTTGGATGAAGCAACTTCTTCACTGGATACTGAAAGTGAAAAATGGGTACAAGATGCCATCAACAACCTCATGAAAGACCGAACAAGTATCATCATTGCACACCGGCTTTCAACAGTAAGACATGCCGACGAAATTATTGTATTGCAGGAAGGCCGTATTGCTGAAAGAGGTAAGCACGAGGATTTGATACTGCAAAATGGTATTTACAGCAGGCTCGTGAACATGCAGGAAATGAAATAAACCTACTGATTAAAATTTGATCCGGGTCTGTTCATCTTGGTCTTTGCCTCCATGCTGAGTGTGGCATGTGGCACAGCACGTAATCTTGCTCTGTCAATAAGTTTACCTGTTACCCTGCAAATGCCGTACGTTTTGTTTTGGATACGCATCAGGGCCTTTTCAAGCTTTTCTATAAAGTCAATCTGGCGGCTTGCCATCTGACTAAGCTGCTCACGTTCCATACTCAGGCTGCCATCCTCCATGGTCATGTAACGACTATCTGAGTCTTCACCACTCATGGTATCCTTGCGGGTGATGAGTCCGTTCAGGTAGGCAAGCTCCTGTTTAGCGGCTGATAATTTATTTTGTATCAATTCTCTGAATTCTGCCAGCTCCATATCTGAATACCGCTGTGTGGGCGTGGTTTCGATTACTTCTTCCTTTGTATCCAGGAGAGACCTGGTAAACTCAGGCTCATATTTGCGGGCCGACTTGGAATTGATTTTAGGCATTGCCACGGGTCTTGTGTCTTTCTTGGATTCTTTAGCACGCAATGCTTTACGGATTTCTGCAGGACTGGCTGTCACCTTGCTTGTTTCAGCAAAGCGAACTTCCTGAGAAGGTTGAGGAGGCTTTTTTACCTGAGACCTGGCTTTGTCTTTTGACGGTGCCGCAGATCTGGCTGGTGCTGCAGGCTTAGCTGACTTTTTAGGGACTTCTACAGGTGACTTTTTTACTGTTGCTTTGGTAGCCTGAGCCGGAACAGCAGGCTTAGCCGCAGCGGCCTTTGCCGCAGGTTTTGCTGATGGCTTGGCAGGGGCTGCAGACTTAGCTACTTTTGCAGCAGGGGCAGCTGATTTCGCATTCTTAGTGGCAACAGGGGCAGCTTTTGCAGTTTTTTTCTCTGGAGTGGCAGGTTTGGGCGCCGATTTAACTGGTGCAGCCTTTGCTGAAACTGGAGATTTTTTTGCTGTTGCAGCTTTTTTTGCAGGTGCTGCCGCTTTTTTGGGTGTTGCTTTCTTTGTTGCCATAATACTTAACCTTTTTTTATAACGTTGATTTTCAGCAACTTACCATTAATCTCCGTTTCTACACCCTTATCAAGCCCAGCTATAAGGGAAATATGGTCTGCTAAAATTTCCGCGCAAATATACGCTTTAAATTGCGTAAACGATATATCCAACTGATTATCAGATTGTATTTCAACAGAAATCAGGTCTGTTAATGCCAAATCCAGATCTTTTCGTATTTTTTGTATTCTATTGACGAGCTCCCTGGCATCACCCTCCTGTGCAAGATCTGGTGTAATGGTTACATCCAGTGCAACAGTAAGTGCATTCCTCGATGCCACCATCCAACCCTGAACATCTTCACTCTGGATGTCAACTTCTTCTCTGCTAATCTCAAACAGCTCACCTTCAATGTTCAGCTGCATACTGCCCGTTGTTTCCAAAGACCTTATAGCATCCTGTGAAAGTGAGGCAATCTGTGTTGCAGCAGCCTTCATTCTTGATCCAAGCTTTTTACCCAGAATTACAAAGTTGGCTTTAATGCGTTTTCTGATGAAATCATTATCTGCAGGCAGATACTGCATTTCTTTTACATTCACTTCTGCAAGAATGAGCTCTTCAACTTTTTTAAGTTGATCCTGCATTGCTGATCCAGTAACTGGAATAAGAATTTTTTGCAGGGGCTGTCTGACCCTGATATTTACTTTCTTTCTGATGGAAAGCACAAGTGAAGACAACTCCTGTGCCATAAACATGCGTTCTTCCAGGGCCTTATCAATCCACGCTTCATTTGCCACAGGGAAATCAGTATGGTGAACTGAAATCTGATCCGTTTTTCCTGTTACGGCATTCAGGTTTCTGAAAACCGTATCTGTGAAAAAGGGTGAAATTGGTGCTGATAGCTTCAT
>JBILSG010000398.1:0-2567 GCA_044372235.1 Chitinophagaceae bacterium | reverse complement strand
TATCCTGCTGATTGAAATTGGCTGATGGTACAAACTTTGTAAGATCGATATGTTCTACTCTTCCTGTAAAATCTGTTTTCCCCTCATACAATTCCCCACTCACAAGCTCCACCTGAAAGCCAGGATATTTAGACGGTGTTTCAACAAAAACCATACCTAAGCGCTGTGAAGTATTTACTTCAGGTTCTTCAACCAGTGCAATCTGTGGTTCAGTGCGGGTTATGACCGGTTTGGGTTTTTCTTCCACAACACTGGTGACGCGTTTGACTGTTGCATCAAGCACACGCAAAAAAGGCTTTCCATCTTTATATGTAAATTCAAATTTCGACTGCCAGTCGGGTTCATTCATACTGTACCCGTATATACCAAGTAATTTATTCTTTTCCTTGTCCCAGTTCCGGATGGTATCAAAATACTGAGAGCCAAATGCATTGAGCAATTGCAAAAACAAAACTGTTTTGTGCAGACACATGGCATGCGTTTCCTCTGTGCATTTGCAGGAAGTATCAAAATTCTTTTCTTCGTTCCGTTGTATAACAAGTGGAAATTGTTCACCATCGACTTCAAGCAAAGCCTCTACCCGTTCTTCTCTCGCACTGTGTATGGCAGCCTTTTGCTTACGCAGCACTACTTCAGCCTTTTCTGTAACTTCAGGCGTTGCCAGCATCCTGATGGTGCGCAGATCAATCTGCTTCATTTTGATGACCGTATGTTTCTGATCGTACCGGATGGTATTGTCACCAATCATATTCCGGTCAACCATATCCTGCAGGTGAAAAAGGGCTGCTGCTTCATGCCTGCAGATGTCTCCCAGGTTATACGGACAGGTGCAACGCAGGGCCAGGGCACGGGGATCCCTGTATTTCTGAATATGAACCTTGTAAAAGGTGTTATAGTTATCGTCTTTTACCCTGAAACTAACGGCATTTAAGAGTTCATCGTGCTCTACAAATTCAACATAACCGATGGCATGTATCTTCTTACCACGACGGATTACTTCATCTGTGCCATTGTTGTAAACGAACTTGAGGAGATGTGAAAGGGACATGTTTCAGGTATGGTGAATCCGCAAGTTAACACAAATTCTGCCCCCGTCGGCCTTGATTTGTAATTAATTTATGCCAGCACATCTCGGAAGCCTCCACTCGTCACTAGTCACTTTTCCCTCGTGCCTCGTGCCTTGTGCCTCATCCCTTCTCCCTCGTCCCTCATCACTCGTCACTTGTCACTTTTCCCTCATCCCTCCCTAATGCGAATCCCTCGTCACCTTGCTGCCTGAACATCCGCGCAGGAAATCCATATCAGCCCCCAGATGAGCCTGCTCCACATGTTGCTGATAAAGTTGAACATAGCCTCTTTTTGCCTCAGGGTGTGAAGGTTTCCAGGCCGCTCTTCTGTTGTTCAGTTCTTCGTCACCAACAAGTAACTCCAGACTTCTGTTCTCCACATCCAATGCAATCAGGTCACCATCCTGCACGAGTGCGAGGGTGCCACCTTTGGCAGCTTCAGGAGACACATGAAGCACTACAGTTCCAAATCCGGTGCCACTCATTCTTCCGTCTGAAATGCGAACCATATCATGAATACCTTTTTCAAGCACTTTTTTGGGAACTGCCATGTTACCTACTTCCGGCATGCCGGGGTAACCTACAGGTCCCACATTTTTTAAAACCAGCACGGAGTTTTCATCCACGTCGAGATTCGGGTCATCTACCCGTGCATGGTAATCTTCAATATTTTCAAAGACAACCGCTTTACCAGTATGTTTCATCAGGTGCTTACTCGCTGCACTGGGTTTGATGACGGCACCATTTGCACACAAATTGCCATACAACACTGCCAACCCTGTTTCTGTTTTATAAGGGGACTGCAAACCAGTGATGACATCATCATTGTAGGATTGGGCACCTTCATAATTTTCCCTGACGGTTTTGCCATTGGCCGTTATCCGGTCGCCATGCAATTTGTCTGCCAACTCCTTCATCACAACAGGCAATCCACCCGCATAATAAAAATCTTCCATGAAGTATTTACCTGAAGGCTGCAGGTTCACGAGTAACGGAATACCCGCAGAATTATGGTGTAAATCATCCAATTTAAGGTCAACTCCCACACGGCTGGCAATCGCCAGCAGGTGTATCACAAAATTCGTGGAACCGCCAATAGCCGCATTCACCCTAATGGCATTTTCAAAAGCCTCCCGGGTGAGGATGTCTGATGGCTTCAAGTCTTCCTTCACCATATCAACTATGCGCTGACCAGAATATTGGGCCAAAACCTTTCTGCGGCTGTCTGCTGCAGGTATGGCTGCATTGGAAGGCAGAGTCAATCCGAGCGACTCCACCATGCAAGCCATCGTTGAAGCTGTTCCCATCACCGCACAGTGTCCCGCACTCCGGCACATGCAAGCTTCTGCCACAGTAAGCTGCTCTTGACTCATATCCCCGTTGCGCACGGCATCATTGAAACGCCAGATATCTGAAGTACCGATGTTTTTTCCTTCATAACGCCCTGTCAGCATTGGTCCACCTGAAACCACAATCGTGGGAATATTTACACTGCAGGCG
>JBILSG010000397.1:0-2584 GCA_044372235.1 Chitinophagaceae bacterium | reverse complement strand
CATCACCTGGCTCATGCATTCCTGTTTTGCGGGCCCAGGGGTGTAGGCAAAACAACCTGCGCAAGGATTCTTGCAAAAACCATCAACTGCGAAAACCTGGGGCAAGATGGTGAGGCATGCGACAAATGCAGCTCCTGCCTGTCTTTCAACCACGGTAATTCATTTAATGTGCATGAGCTTGACGCTGCGAGCAATAACTCAGTGGATGATATCAGGGAACTCATTGAACAGGTCAGGTTTTCACCACAGGCCGGCAGATACAAGGTATATATCATTGATGAGGTGCACATGCTCAGTGCAGCCGCCTTCAATGCTTTTCTGAAGACCCTTGAAGAACCACCGGCACACGCCATCTTTATCCTGGCTACCACTGAAAAGCACAAAATCCTGCCTACCATCCTTTCCAGGTGTCAGATATTCGACTTCAAAAGGATCACGCCTACTGATATTGCCGAACACCTGCAGGAAATCACCATCAAGGAAAACATCCAGGCTGAGCCGGAAGGTCTTCAGGTTATCGCACAAAAAAGCGATGGCTGCATGCGGGACGCACTGAGTATCTTGGATAAAATTGTGAGTTTTACAAACGGAAAACTCTCTTACACCAATACGCTCGAACACCTCAACCTGCTGGATGAAGACTATTTTTTCAAACTGCTCGATATGCTCTTCAACGAAGACTTACCGGCAGTATTGAACCTGTACGATGAAATCGACCAGAAAGGGTTTGAGGGTGATATGTTTTTAAATAACCTCTCAGAGTTTTTCAGAAACTTACTCGTGAGCAGAGACCCCAGGTCTTTACCACTGCTGCAGGTTGTTGACGGATTTAGAAACAAATACATCTCAAAAGCTACCGATATCCCTGCCGCTTTCATGATTGGTGCACTGAACGTACTCAATGAAGCAGAAATGGGCTTCAAACAGGCACGCAATAAAAAACTGCATGTGGAATTCCACCTGATCAGACTCACACACCTCAAGCAGGCCGTGGAATTTGTTGCCGATGGCGAATCCGGTAAAAAAAAACGACTTGAGGGATTAAAACCTGTAGCCTTCAAACCAATAGCAATCCGTTCCAGGGAAAAATCTGAAGCAAAACTGTATATCCAGGAGGAGTCTAAGCAACAGTCCCCAGTACAAACCATCAAACCCGCTGAAACAAAGACTGCAGCTCCATCACAAACAACATTGCCTGCCAGAGCTAAGCAAGAAACACCTCCACAGCCTGCTATGCCCGCTGCAGGCGGACTAGGTTCTCTGAAAAAAATCAGGGAGCAAATACAAAACAGAAAAAACGAACAGGAACTTCCTGAGCAATTGTCTGAGGATAAGCTCGAGATCGTTTGGCTGGAGTTTCAGGAAAAATTGGCAGAAAACAACCAGGTTACTAGTCATTCCAATTTCAGGATGGCCTCAATCAAAATTATAGATGACCTTGTTTTCGAGATACAGGTTGGATCTAAAATTCAACTGCAGTTCATTGAAGCTGAAAGAACCCTGCTGCTCATGCATGTTCAGGAACGCTTCAACAACCCAAGGATACAATTCAGGGTTAACCTTGAAGAGGAAACGGAATCAGCCGCAGCAAAACCTGAATTAACCCTGTCTCTCCGAGATCAGTACCTGAAAATGGTCTCCCTCTATCCAATCATCGGAACCATGCGGGACCAGCTAAACCTTGACCTGGATTATTGACAATTACCGAAATCTTTGGAACAACCTGTTGCGGCATTTCCCCAAATTGATGTAATTTCGGCCCTCAATCTTTATTCATAACCAAAACCTAAATACAGGTATATGGCCGAAGTGATCAGAATGCCCCTTCTCAGCGATACCATGACAGAAGGCAAGATCGTGAAATGGAACAAATCTGTTGGCGATTCTGTTAAAAGTGACGACGTACTGGCAGATGTTGAAACCGATAAAGCAACCATGGAAGTGGTAGGCTATGCCGATGGCACCCTGCTCTACATTGGTGTAAAAGAAGGCGATGCTGCCAAAATAAACGAAATCATTGCCATAGTAGGCAAACCCGGTGAAGATATACAGGGATTGATTGGATCAGGTTCGCCTGCTGCCTCATCGCCTGCACCAGCTGCCGCTCCGGCTCCGGCTCCAGTTAGCACAGCTCCCTCAGTTACACCAGAACAACTGGGTGTAACAGTTATCAGGATGCCGCTTCTGAGCGACACGATGACTTCCGGTAAGATTGTACAATGGAATAAAAAAGTAGGTGATACCGTAAAGGCTGACGACAACCTGGCTGATGTAGAAACAGACAAGGCAACCATGGAAGTTGTTGGCTATGCAGATGGCACCCTTCTCCACATTGGTGTACCCGATGGTGAATCTGCCAAAATAAATGATGTCATCGCCATCATTGGCAAAGCCGGAACAGATATATCCGGATTGCTCGCTTCCCTGGGTAACCCTGCAGCGACAGCTGCTCCAGCACCTGCTCAGTCTGCTCCGGCATCAACTCCGGCTGCAGCCCCGGTAACTGTTGCTGCTCCAGCTCAACAAACAGACGGACGCATCAAAGCATCTCCCCTTGCCAAAATGCTTGCAAAAGACAAAGGAA
>JBILSG010000078.1:0-8621 GCA_044372235.1 Chitinophagaceae bacterium | reverse complement strand
AGTGCTGCAAAATGAGAAAATAAACGCTGCATTGCGCCTCTCCCGTTATAGGTACAAACAACTATGGAAACACCACTTACCAATTGAATCGATTGATTAAAGGTGATACAAATCCCCATTTCTTCCGGATCATCAATTTATGATGAATAGAAAAAACAGCAGTAAAAGCTTTTTTATTGTCTAAGTTTTGCCATGCCAATTTTTCAAGAAAGAGTCGAAACAATGGCATCAATTCATCTTTAATCCATTTTAAATCTTCATTGGAAACTTGGTAGCGGAAACTGAGGTAAGAGCACATGTATTTGAAATCTTCAGGGTGCAAATCAAAACCCCATTCACCAAATTCCTGGTAAATCAATTCAATAGCCTGCTCAATCTTACCTTGCATGACAGCAACACCCATACACATTAGCAGCATTCTCTTGACAGTTGCAGATAGTTCATCAGCTGCTTCCTCACCTGCTTTAACTGAAAAACTAAGTCGATCATCCTCTTGACAAGCCCTTTGTGCCACTTTTTTCAATGCAGCATACATGGTGAAAGCCTGCCTGCTCATGCTGTTATCTGAAATACGGTAATATACAAGTGTATCCTCAATGACACTGATTTTGACTCCGACCTTGTACATCCTGATCCAAAGGTCCCAGTCCTCGGCACTTTTCAAATCTGTATCAAACAAGCCTGTTTTGTCAAGCACTTGCCTTTGAAATGCTACAGCCACTGGAGGAAATAGGTTGCCGGTTAATATAGATGTGAAATCAAGGTATTCTGACTGCCTAACTATGCGGTGTATGGTTCCTTTGGTATTGAAATAAGTATATCCGCAACACACCAAACCAAATCCCTGCTCCAAGTGTGTGTGTACTGTTTGCAAAAAATCAGTACCATACTTATCGTCTGCATCCAAGAGGGAAATATAAAGCCCGGAAGCAGCGGCTATCCCAGTATTCCTGGCAGCCGACAAACCAGCATTTTGTTGTTCTACCAACCTGACTCGGTTATCCATTTTAATCCATTCATTTGCCACCAAACTTGTAACATCTGTTGAACCATCATTCACAATGATAGCCTCCCAATCAGTAAACGACTGCAATAACAGGCTTTGCAAAGCATCATTCAGGAAGTGAGCCTGGTTGTAACATGGTATGATGATTGAAAACTGGGGCAATGTTGGATTTATAATTTATTAAACAGGTGAAACATTAAGCGACTTAAAGGTCTTTTCCAACGTGGAATTCTAAGAAAATACTTCTTTACATAAGGACTATTTTGCTTATAGAAAGAAATATATGCTGGGAAACGTTTACTTATGTAATCAAGCTGTTCAGATATAATCAATGAAAAATTTACTGCTTGCTGACTCATTCCTTTAGCATCAAAAAAAGTTATCGATTTAGGCACATGAATATAAGTGGCTTGAGAATAAAATAAAGATTCCATGAAAAAAACCCAATCTGAAATAATTTTATAATCTGTTGAGTAACCTCCAATCCTCTCATGCAATTCTCTCTTAATCAATATAGCCTGATGGGGTAACCCATAACAAATCATGTATTCTAAAGAAAGATCATCGGGATAACTGAAATTCTTTAAATCTGAATCATTTTCAAAAATGACATCCCCATAGATCAAGTCAAATTCACCCATATGAGAAGTCAAATTTTGTAAAGAATCCGACTCAATTAACCTATCACCACTATTCAAAAAAAATAAATAATCTCCTGAAGTCAACGATACGCCCTTATTCATTCCATCATAAACACCAGCATCCTTCTCAGAAATAAAGTTAATATTATCATTAGTAATCTTACTCCAAAAATCAATCTCTAAATCACTTGACGCTGAATCTACTATAAATTGTGACCATTGATTAAATACCTGGTCCACTAAGCTTGATACTGTATTTATCAAGCCATGTTTGTTATTTCGGTTTACTGTGATAACAGAAAGGCTCTTTTCAACCATTTTTGTAAACTGTTTTTAACAATTGATTCGTTTCAGTCAGACAATTTTCCCATGTAAATCTCTTAGCCATTTCTATACCTAAATCAATCATTATTTTCCTTTTTTGATTATCATCAAGTATTGAATATATATTTTTTTGAATACCCTGCACATCACCAAATTCATAAAAGTAACCAGCATAAGAGGCTATTTCCGGAAAACAACTACCCGTATTCAAAACTACAGGACATCCACAAGACATTGACTCAATAATTGGAAAACCAAAACCTTCATAAAAGGAGGGAAATAACAAGGCAGTAGCATTTTTATAGAACATCTTCAACTCTTCATCATTTGCTTTTACAATTTTAACCCTGTCAGATATATTTAGGGTACGTAACTTTGCTTGTTCCATTTCTGTAAATGTACTTCCACCGATACATAACAATGACATATTCCTGTTAATCAAAATATCAGCAATCGATTCAACCAACCAATCAAATTGTTTGTATCCTCCCCGAAGGCCTACGAAAAGGAAATATCTTTCTAACTGTTGATTCGAGTTAATAGATGCTGACAATTCATCATGTCGTATCGAATTCCCATGATAAATAACAGAAACCTTGTCAGGATTAATTTCTTTATAAATATTGAGCAAATCTTTTTTAGTATTTTCAGAAACAGAAATTATATGATCCGCCCTTTTTATAAGCTTTTTTTTATTTTCAATAACCTTTTCAGAACCAGAAATAAAATCAGGATATCTTTCATGAATCATATCATGAATTGGTAAAATAACCTTTACCCTTCCCAGTGAATTAAAAAAATAAGTATCATAAAAGCTGGGGATGAAAATATCTGCAAGATTAGCTTTCAGCATTAAATTATTCAACCGAAAATTCAATAAACCGGGATTATCAGACAATTTATTAAATAACGGATTTAACCACCTAATCGAATTATTAAAAGTAGGAACAAAATGATTATCAGAAACAAAAACAGGGCAATACACACTGACATCTTGAAACTTTCGTAATCCTGAAATCAGCGTAGAAACATATCTCGATATACCTCCGTTCAGCTGGTGATTAAATATTTGAGGATCAATCAACACCCTCATATAGCAATTTTAAAATATTTATACAACCTGTTCACAATTTTTAGTATAAATCCAGGTCTAACAATTTTATAAACATAAGCAGCTGCATGCACATCAGCAAATTGATTAAACCCAAATCGAATGGGATGTCTTAAAGGAAAGGTATACTCTCCAGATCTGTTTTTCATTAAATAGCCTGGTGCAACAAAATTAGTGTGGGTTGCATTTTCTGAAAATCCAATATTCTCCACCATATTAATGTTAGGTGAAATCGTCAGGTTGTTATTCAAAAAGTTTACAAATAACCACTGCGTATCCCATGTATCAATGGTGCCATCTATCACATCAGATAAATTTGAAACAGGAAACAAGTGTGCGTTTGGATGATTTGAAATCTTTTCTATGCCATCAATATTAAAGCGATATGAATCCCATGCCCTCCGCCATGTTGCCCAACCCCAAATATTTACAACTCTTGAGAAATAATAATCATATCCACCCCTCCATATACCCATCTGATTATTATGCCCTGAAATATGGGTTATTCTTTTATTGTCTTTGTAACGAAGCAATAATTCTGTACAAAATTCAAAAAATGAATCATTGGGAAGACAATCGTCTTCTAAAATTATCCCATATTCGACCTGACTAAAGAACCAATCAATTGCTTTACTTACAGCTTTCCCACATCCCAAATTTTCCTTTCTAACCAACCATTTAACTTCACAATGCCAATCCAATAACTCATTGATAACATTAATAACCTGTCCACATTTAATATAATCACTTTCTGAATTTTTTCTGGGACCATCACAAGCTATATAAAGACACTTTGGTTTTACGTCTCTAATCCTTGAGAATGACAAAGCCGTATCTTCAGGTCTGTTAAAAGCTAAATATAAAATTGGTGTTTCAAGCATAATTAACCAACCTTGATAAAAATATTTTAGAAGCCATTATTGGAGATGGAAACCAGGAATTTAGAATACCCCAAAAATAAAGCTGGATATATTCTATTGATTTCGAAGGCATCTTACGCAAACATCTATAAAAATAATCGTCTAAAATAGATTTCAACTCAATAGTAAGTGCCCCCTCTCTTTTACAATTGAAATATATAGCGCTATAAGCAGGAAAGTTCATTTTCAAACGTTCAAATTCATTTGCATTTTTATAAACTGAGGTTATTGAATATGAATGTTCTCTGATCAGAATATTTGATTTCTCATTTTTTCTTACAACTGGATTCTTAAGAAGTAATCTTGTAAAATATTCTGTTTCCTGATTGCGTTTTAAATTTTCATCAAACAAATGATCGGCATTAAAAATAAATGCATATTTTATGAGTACCTGAGAAGTCAAAAATAAATCATCTCCATTCAATATTTTGTAAATCGAATAGCGTGTCAGGCTATCATTATTGAAAGCAGTTTCAAGTCCTATGTCGTTCAAATCCCTAAATCTTTTTGCTTTTGTAATGACTATGTCTACATCAATATTCATGAATTTTATAGCAGAATTTAGTAAATCAGGTTCCATCAAATCATCACTGTCGAACCATTGGATAAACTCACCACTTGCATGGTGAAAGCCATAATTCCTGCACCCATTAGCACCTTTTTTGACAGATGCTGGACGGCTAAATACTTTAAACCTGCTGTCTTGCTGGGCATAGGAATAGCAAACAGACAATGAGCCATCCATACTGCCATCATCCACCAAGATGCATTCCCAATTAGAATAGGTCTGCGCCAATATGGAATCCAATGTTTCAGGCAGCAGCAGCTCCCGGTTGTAAACCGGAATAATGATGCTCACTTTTCCTGTATGGTATGTTTGTAAAGCGTCCTGCATATCAAATGCTTCGCAAATATTTTTTTACTTTTCTGGCTATGCTTTGGTGTACGGGAGTCTTGGGTGCCATAGGCGGAAAAAACCGCATTTCATCCACACAAAAAACTGCCCTCCCACTTAGTAGATTGATTCTGCTAGCCTGATTCAAGTCACTTTCAATAAACAACAAAGTATCTTTTCTTGACTGATAAACTTCAGCCTTGAATGCGCCGTAATTGCCCATCCTTACGCGGGTTGCACGATCAGGAAGGTCAAGCATCAACAATTCCTTGAATTTGATTCCTTGCCTGTGCAACCATTGCTCAGTTTGCGGACGATATTTTTCAAGTCTATTTGTCACCAATGTATGAACATTTGAAGAAGGCTTGTATTTTAGAGGCGCATTCAGTAAAAAATGGAGATATTTTTCACCATCATCATTCTCCTCTTCTTTAGGATCATCACACAACACCCCGTCGATGTCTACACAACTTTGTTCGTATATCCAAGAATGCATGATATTCCACTGGAAAATCCGCGGCTTGTCAATCAATTCAAAACTGTGGTCAACTAAATGCCTGTTTTCGGTGGTAGCAAATGGCGTACAAAATCCATAGTTGTATGTAGGTTTCTGTTGAAGTTTTTCTTTTACCTTTAGCAGTTGACCACCGAAACGGATGGAATCATCAACCACCAAGATATTATTTACAGCAGATAAATCAGTTACTTCAAGCCTTCTGCCCCCTACCGGTTCATTCCCATTCAGAAACCCTTCAAGGTCAATAACAGGAAGATTAAGTCGCAAGCCTAACATGTATGCTGGAATCATTCCACTTCTGGGAATTCCCACAACCAAATCATAATTCTTCAACTTGCTGATATCCGCAGCATGAATTAACCCAGAAAGGTCTGCATAACTCCTATATTCCAATTCAAAAGTACTCATGGATTGGGTTCCCTGTTTATTGCTGGTTCAACACTAAAGCCCTTGTGCAATAGATTTCCATAATCCTGCTGCCAATTATAAATAGAATTTCCCATGTCTGAAAGATTCTCTACATGAAAAACCAATGCATCCCGCAATACATCAAACTCCTTTCTCGTTTCCTGAAAATCACCAGTACCGACAGACAATGACAAACGGTAACTTCCGGGAAATAAATCAAAATTCTTTATGGTTACCTTATAGGTAAAATCGCCCTCTTGCGTAGCCTCTAAAATTGGTTGGGTCATCATGGATGCAACAGGACGTTCATCCAATGTAGCGATAGTGCATCCGAAACGAAGCTTTTCTATGCTTGGCTTACTTACGGAAAAGACGACTTCAAATTGTAGAGACTCCCCAAAAAGGAAGAATGAAAGTCCTCCTCCAAAAACAGGTCTAATGGCATTCAACCGGATTTCTTGCCCCCAAAACTCATTGGCACGTTTGCCTTCCAACAATACATTTTCCGGCAAGGTGGTCATCCGCAAGTAATCTTCAATCACTTTGCCTGGGTCACCTTCCGAAACCAATTCACCATGTTCCAACATGATACAACGGGTGGTCAGATTTTTGACCGCACCCAAATTATGGCTTACAAACAACACTGTTCGGCCTTCTGCACTGCTGACATTCTTAATCTTACCCAAACATTTCTTTTGAAACTCTGCATCTCCAACAGCCAACACTTCATCCACAATCAAAATATCCGGCTCCAAGAAGGCTGCTACAGCAAACCCCAATCGCATTTTCATGCCGCTGCTGTAGCGTTTTACAGGTGTATCGATATATCCCTCCACGCCTGAAAAATCAACAATGGCATCCAGCTTGGTATCTATTTCTTTCTTACGCATGCCCAAGACAGCACCATTCAAATAAATATTTTCTCTCCCGCTAAGGTCTTGATGAAAACCAGTGCCCACTTCCAGCAAACTTGCTACACGTCCCTTCATAGTTAATTCACCCTTAGTAGGGGCAGTAATCAAACTGAGGATTTTCAACAAGGTACTCTTCCCCGCGCCATTTCGCCCGATGATGCCCAACACCTCACCTTCTTCCACTTTAAAATTAATGTCACGCAACGCCCAAACCCAATCAGACAACCCTTTTTGAGTGCGGTTGTTCGTTGCACCCATATGCAAGAAAGGATCTTCCTTCCCAAGCAATTTAGACCATACTCTCTGCAGGTCATGCCGCAGGGTTCCGCTTCCTACTTGTCCCAAACGGTATTG
Source organism: Chitinophagaceae bacterium (assembly GCA_044372235.1). Taxonomy (GTDB): domain Bacteria; phylum Bacteroidota; class Bacteroidia; order Chitinophagales; family Chitinophagaceae; genus Pollutibacter. The sequence continues at coordinate 1,531 of JBILSG010000078.1, read as the reverse complement.
CTTGGAAAGATTATCAACTTCTATTGCGTATTTACCCATAATATTCAGACTGTGTCCATGAAATTTTGTTCAACCTTATTGAAAATTACAATACCACTCAATAATAGAAACACCATACAAGAGAAACTGTATAGTATGCCCGACGCCGACACTTGCCCTGATCCTAGAAAAGCATACCTGAACAATTCTACAATGGGAGCCAAGGGGTTGGCTTTAACTACGGCAATGTATTTTTCAGGTACTGCATTCAAGGGGTAAATTACAGGAGTGGCATACATGAGCAAAGTGACACCAAAGCCCACGAGCATTGACAAATCCCTATACTTTGTTGTTAGGCTGCTGATGATCATACCCAAGCCAAGCGCATATCCAGCCATCACTACCACAAGAAATGGAACATAAAGGATATTCCAGTTAGGGGCTACTGTGTTGTGGCCTATAATTTTGAAATAAAAGAGTATACCCAAAAAAAGACTAAACTGAATGACAAAACGAATCAAACCAGATGTTACAATTGACAGTGGCATTATTAATCGGGGGAAGTAAACTTTTCCAAACATGGATGCATTGGAAACAAACAGATTGGCAGTCTTATTGAAGCATTCAGAAAAATAATTCCAAATGACGAGTCCGCTCATGTAGAACAGAACCTTTGGCATGCCATCTGTACTGATGCCAGCGATATTACCAAATACAAAAGTGAACATGATTGTTGTTAAAATGGGCTGTAACAAAAACCAAAGTGGTCCAAGTATAGTTTGTTTATAAGAAGCTACAAAATCTCTGCGTACAAACATCCATAACAAATCCCGGTATTCCCAAACTTGCTTCAACCTCAAATCAAATAAGGACCTCGTAGATTTTATTACTATTTTACTCATATTTCCCAATTATTTAATCCACAGATTTAACGTGCCCATCTTTCTTTCAATTTCATTATTGGCTTTTCATATAGATAAAAGGAACTTGTGGTTAATAAAATCAATATTAAAAAACATTGTAAATAGAATACTAAATTTTGAGTTGCAAGAATCGGATGATACTTAACGTAAGGAAACCCAAAACCATGATTCGAAAGTAATTTTAGGAAGGCATTCCATAAAACAGGAATAAAATTATGGAATAGGTAAATACCGTAGCTAATTTTACCCATTCCAACCATAAGCGGATTACCCAAAAAATATTTTTTTAGTACGCCTTCATTACTGATAAGCAGAAATGCAATCATTCCACTTGCCATACTATCAATATAGAATCTAATTCCAATAAATAATGGGAGAATTTTAAATACTGCCAACAAAAAGAACAGAAAAGCAATCAATCCTGCCAATATAAACCATTTTGAAATATTTGAAAAAACAACAGTGCCTTTCAAATGAAAATAAGCAAGCAGCCCTCCTACTGAAAACCCTTGAACACATGCTACTGTCAATACATCAGTAAAAGATTTACCAATCAACATATCATCCAAAAAAATATAGTTCGCAGCTCCGAAGCATAAAATAAACAACAGTATATATTTCAACAGTCT
>JBILSG010000396.1:0-2594 GCA_044372235.1 Chitinophagaceae bacterium | reverse complement strand
TCAATGCTGCCGGTGGCAATGCTTTTTTTATAAAAGCCAATGTGCTTGACGAAAGAGATATTGAAAAAGTCAGGGATCTCACCCTCGAAAAATTTGGCAGGATTGATGGACTTGTCAATGGTGCGGGCGGAAACATGCCGCAGGGAGTGATCATGCCAGACAAGGATGTCTTTGACATGAACATCGAAGGTTTAAAAAATGTACTTGACCTAAACCTATATGGCACAATTATTCCTACAAAGGTACTTGGTGCAGTCATGGCAAAACAGGAGTCTGGTGGAAGCATCATCAACATCTCATCAGTAAGTTCAAAACAGGTGATTACCAGAGTACTTGGTTACAGCATCGGTAAAGCCGGTGTGGATTGTTTCACCAAATGGATGGCTGTGGAGACTGCCAAAAGGCACGGAGATAAAATACGCGTCAATTCAATCATGCCCGGATTCTTCCTCACTGAACAGAACAGGACATTGTTGACAAATCCTGATGGAACCTATACGGAAAGAGGTAATCTCGTGGTGAAAAAAACGCCAGTAAACCGCATGGGTAAACCTGATGAACTGATCGGAGCATTGATATACCTTTTAAGTGATGCGTCAAAATTTGTCAACGGTACTGATATTCAGGTTGACGGAGGATTTGTTGCATTTGGAGGGGTGTAGTGTGGGTTGTGGGTTGTGATTAGTATTTAGGATAAGGTTTATAAAAAAAACATAGCTATATGAAATTATTTTTTCTATCCCTTGGCATCCTTGCCATTAGCAGTGCATCAGCACAACAAAAAACAGGTGAATGGACCTCCCTTTTCAACGGAAAGGACCTCAGCGGGTTCAAACAACTGAATGGCAAAGCAAAGTATGAAGTCCGCAATGGTGAACTTGTAGGTATAACCAAGTTTGGGGAGCCCAATTCCTTCCTGGCAACAGAAAAAAATTATGGCGACTTCATCCTGGAGCTAGACCTGAAAATGTTTGCCGACATGAACTCTGGCGTGCAGTTCAGAAGTCAGTCTGCCGTACCCGGCGGTGAGCAAAGCTCTGCAAAAATTCCAGACAGGGTCTACGGTTACCAAGCGGAAGTTGACCCATCATCAAGAGCTTGGAGCGGTGGTATTTATGATGAGGCAAGACGTGGATGGTTGTATTCCCTCGAAAACAATCCAGCAGCCAAAAAAGCATTCAAACCAACCGATTGGAATCACTACAAGATTGAATGCATAGGTACTTCAATCAGAACATGGATCAACGGTGTTCCCTGTGCACATATCATTGATGATGTAAATCCAACAGGCTTCATCGCATTGCAGGTTCATGCCATCGGTAACAAGGAAAACGAAGGAAAAGAAATCCATTGGAAAAATATCCGCATCAAAACAACCAATCTCAAGCCTGCCCCATCAGATAATATATTTGTAGTCAACCTGCTCAACAACAATATTTCAGCCGAAGAAAAAGCTCAAGGGTATCAGCTGCTGTGGGATGGACAAACAGCCAACGGATGGAGAGGTGCCAATAAAACTACTTTCCCGTCAGAGGTTTGGACTGTGAATCAAGGAGAATTGACTGTACACAATGATCCATCTTCCAAAGGAAAACATGGTGGAGATATTGTAACTGAAAAAGAATACGGCGCATTTGACCTGCAATTTGAATTCAAACTAACAGATACAGCAAACTCAGGTATCAAATATTATGTAGTTGAAAATGCTGAGAAAAAATCAGCCTTAGGCCTAGAATACCAGATACTAGATGATGCAAAACATCCGGACGCCAAAGCAGGCGTGGTTGGCAACAGAACAATGTCTTCTGTTTATGATCTCATACCCGCTGCCGTAAGCCTCGACCCCAAAGCTGCCAGAAGAGACCGGATAGCTATCGGTCAGTGGAACAGGGGAAGAATCATTGCCTACCCTGATGGCAGAATTGAACACTGGCTTAATGGTTGGAAAATGGTGGAATACAACAGAAACAGTTCAACCTTTTTGGCTCTGGTTGCAAGAAGCAAATATGCAACAACAAAAGATTTCGGACTCGCAGCAAAAGGAAGAATATTACTGCAGGATCACGGAGATAAAGTTAGTTTCAGAAGCATCAAAATTAAAGAACTTTAATGCACTGTAATTTGATGATCAAAGAGAATTTGCATAAATTCACTTATACATCAAAGCCTAACAAAATTAATTACCCAAAAAACAGGTCATGACACCCAGAAGAGATTTTCTCAAACAAACTGCACAGGCCGCAGGAGCCACTGCACTGGCATCTATGGGATTTACTGCCAAATCTTACGGCAACATCTTAGGCGCAAATGAGCGCGTGAGGGTTGGTGTAGTTGGATTTTCTGACAGGCACAAACAGTCCCATATCCCTGCCTTCATGAACCATTACAAGGAACTCAACTTTGATATTGTTGCAGTTTCCGATATTTGGAAAGTCCGCCGGGAAGAAGGTGTTGCACACCTCAAAAATAAAATGGGTCATGACATTATCGGTTGCCGGAACAATGACGAATTGTATGCACTGAAAGACATTGATGCCGTCTTCATTTCAACAGCAGACTTTCAGCATGCCCTGCATACCATTGAAGCACTCAAG
>JBILSG010000395.1:0-2597 GCA_044372235.1 Chitinophagaceae bacterium | reverse complement strand
AGCTTTTTGCGCAACGACTGAAGCACCCACTGATTCAGGATTTCCGTTCAGCTGGATTACTTATGGCAATTGATTTTGGTTCCTGGGATCTGAACAAGCTGATTATTGATACCTGTATTGCGAGAGGAGTATTTACAGACTGGTTTCTTTTCGCTGCAGCTTCAATGAGGCTGGCACCCCCACTTATAATAACTGAAGCGGAAATAAATCATGCCTGCGATATTATACTGGCTGTATGTGATGAAGTCAGAAGCTGAACCGGAAGCTGCCAAAAACGCCAAAGCGTTTATACCCTTCAGCTGGTAAGGGTTTCGGGGACAGTCTCCAAACCAGGTCAATCCTGAAAAACCTCAGGATATTATCCACCCCGGTTCCCAGTTCCATATAGGTCTTTCCATTCAGACTGGTGAATGGAAAATCACCTTTGAGGTTAAGGGTACTGTTTTCTGCACTGAGACTTCCCCATAACATTTTGATATTCCAGAACTGTCTGAATTTGAATAGTTTGTTTTGTGGCAAGAGCCTGAAAATACCGCTACCAATATTATGTTCGATATTTAAGCCAGAGTACCTGTCAAAAATATATTCAAACCTGTTCATCAGGTTGAATGCGTATTTATTGTAATAGTAAATTTCATTTCCCGGTGCTATATTCAGCAGCATATAGGGTAAGCGGCCATTGACTCTGCCAGCATAAAAATTATAATAAATATTACCCAGTGGTGGAATTTTCAGGTAATCACTTAGGCTGAATGTCAGCTTTGTATAGCTGTATCCACTATTAAGAACGCCCTTAATGCCTTTTGTGAAATAAAGCTCAGTTACCGGATAGTCACTTCCCAGGCTTGTTCTGAAAAAGTCATCCTGCAGGAAGCGCTCGAGGTATGCAAAACGTATTTTGGCATTGAACTGAAAGTCATTAAAGTTTCCTGCTTTATCTGCAGTGGTATAGTCGGTTTTGAATGGCAGGTTTCTAATTGGGTCGTATAATTTTCTATGCAGATTTGCAGTGATGGATAATCCAGAACGCCACTCTTTGAAGTATTCCAGTTTTTGCTGTTCGATGCTGATCAGTTTGATGGGTACTGCAGCTTTTCTGGAAGTAAGTGCGAAAAGATTGTCATACCCAATTTCGTCATAATAGGTTTGGCCATAATCCATGTCTTTTTTGAAAAGTACCCTAATGCTGCTTCTCGGGTCTTTACCCAACATAAAAAGGGCTTCCACCTTTCCCTTCCATTGTTTATCCCTGGTACCATAAGCCAGGTAAGAAGAAAGATATACGTTCCTGTTAAATTTGTAATTCGTACCCAGATCAAAACGAAAACGCATTCCTTCGTGGATATTTCCGCTGATCCAGTTCATCCAGGGACCAATTTCATAATTCCCAACAAGTCTGTAACCAGTGCCTATAAACTTCAGCCACTCTGAATACCTGTCGAATTCGGGCATTTTCAACAGGGTATCTGCCATCCGGTAAAAACTGTTTTCATTGTTGTTGAGTAATTCATGTCTGTTTTCAATCCAGTATGCTTCCTTTCTGTCAAGGGCACTGTCTGCTAGCTGTATTACCTCAACTCTTTTATCTGCAAGTATTTCACCGGTGATGCCTGCAGGTGGCTCATCATTGTTGATGCTTATCTTGCTGTAGGTTGTGGTTTTTCTTCCAATGAAACTGAGTGTGTTTTTTCCGGTTAGTTTTATGTTGGCAATGAATTTGTCTTTGGAAAGAAACCAGATGCTATCTTTAATCAGCTGGTATTCCTGTACCAGGCTGAGTTTTTCGATAAAATTGATGTTGGATGCCTCTGAAACCTGTAGATTCATTTTTTGAACGGCAAAGCTGGAGTCGGCAATCCAGGCATCTCCAAAAAAAGTGTTGCTACCTTTCCTTTTCGGTTCAAAAACCAGATGAAAGAATCGTTTACCAGCAATGTATTGGGTGTCAGGAACTTTGTAGGTGTAATAAAGGTCTCCGTCGTCGCTGATCGGACTAACAAAGTCTTTGTCGAAAACGGAAATGAAGTTCTTATAAACATTGATATTCTGGTAGGTTCCTCCTAGAAACTTACTGATACTTTCATTTTTGAGTCCAACTGATTTACTGGCTTTTACTATTTCTTTCGTGCGGTGTGGTTCTTGTTGAACATAATAATCTGAAATCGTTTCTATAATGTAAATGGGAAGAATGGGTTTGTCTTCAGAAATTGTATCAATATTATTGAGGATAAATTTAAATGGCTTTGGTGGCAATATGCCTTTCCGCATTTTTTCGGCATTGACATTGTTGAGGTCAATTTCCATTTTGTTATATAACTCATAACCGAAACTGGAGAACCTGCGCCTGTCATGAAGGGGTTTATTGCGAACTATCTTACGCCATAAGATAAGCCCCCTGTTCAGTTTGCTTTTCACAACAACGCCTTCTACTTTCCGTTGCCTTTGCATGCGAACAACTACTTCAATCACAGACAGACTGGTGTCAAGCGCAATTTTATTGCCTTCGAAGCCTGCGTAGGTTACCAAAATTGTATCAGAGGGCCACTTTGAAAAAGAAAAGGTGAATTTTCCTGATGAGTCGCTCAGTTTGGCAATAC
>JBILSG010000393.1:0-2599 GCA_044372235.1 Chitinophagaceae bacterium | reverse complement strand
GTTTATACCAATTATACTTTTGTCAATGTCTTCCAGTATCAACCGCGTGAAATCCATTTCTGCACTGCAGATATCGGATGGATTACAGGTCACTCTTATATTGTATACGGGCCTCTCAGTGCAGGTGCCACAACCCTTCTTTTTGAAGGTATTCCAACCTATCCGGATGCAGGCAGGTTCTGGGATATCATTGATAAGTTCAAAGTAAATATTCTCTACACTGCACCTACTGCCATAAGGAGCCTGATGGCGTTCGGACTGGGTCCTGTTCAAAACAAGGACCTGAGTTCACTCAGGGTATTGGGAACAGTTGGTGAACCGATCAATGAAGAAGCCTGGAACTGGTACAATGAAAATATCGGAAAAGGAAATTGTCCGATTGTAGATACCTGGTGGCAAACTGAAACCGGAGGTGTCCTCATAAGCAACCTGGCAGGTATTACGCCTGCAAAGGCAAGCTACGCCACCTTACCCATGCCTGGTGTACAACCCTTGCTGCTTGATGAAAAAGGAAATGAAATAACAGAAAACAATGTCACAGGTAATCTTTGCATACGTGCCCCATGGCCTTCTACGCTGCGAACCACTTATGGCGACCATGACCGCTGCAGAACAAACTATTTTGCAACATACCCTGATCTGTATTTTACGGGAGATGGTGCCTACCGGGATGAAAACGGATTCTACCGCATCACCGGCAGGGTAGATGATGTATTGAATGTGAGTGGTCACCGGATTGGCACTGCAGAAGTGGAAAATGCCATCAACATGCATGCCGGAGTGGTCGAAAGTGCTGTAGTAGGCTATCCGCATGATGTAAAGGGTCAGGGTATATACGCCTTTGTCATTTACAGCGGTACACACGGAGACGAATCGATGGTAAGGAAGGATATCACCGCAACTGTAAGTCGTATCATCGGACCCATCGCCAAACCTGATAAGATTCAATTGGTAAGCGGACTTCCAAAAACAAGAAGTGGCAAGATTATGCGCCGTATTCTACGTAAAGTTGCTGAAGGTGAACTGGAAAATATTGGAGATACCTCAACACTGCTGGATCCCGGCGTTGTGCAGGAAATCATCAAAGGAAAAATATGAGTGGTAAAAGGGATTCATACTGGCTCATTTCGATTATGGCCACCTTTTTACAAAGGTTTTCCCGTCCACTTTTCGGTGTACTGAATTTCATGATGCTGACCCGCATGCTAAGCCGCTATGAGTTCGGTGTATGGAGCATTTTTCTGGTGATCTCAACCACCTTTGAAATGACCAAATCGGCTCTTTTGAAAACAGCACATATCAAATTTGCAGCTTCATCTTCAGATGAAGCTGAACATGTGGCTATTTCATGGTCGTCCCTGACACTGAATATCCTGTTAAGCGTGATCTATTGGACAGGACTGTATGTGTTTGCCAACCCGATAGGAAACTGGCTTAACAGCGGAGCAGACTTTGCTTCCACCATTAGCTGGTATATACCAGGAATTATTGGAACAGTTTTTATTGCACATTATGATGCCATTAAGCGTGCAAAACTAAACTTTAAAAATGGCTTATACGGTCAACTGACCATGTACGTTTATTTTTTCATTTCGATAGGTTATTTCTTCATCAGTAAAAATGAATTAGGACTCAATCAGGTAATACTGCATTATGGTATTGGTAACATGGCAGCGGCTCTCGTAATGTTCCTTTTAGACTTCAAATCACTCAGTTTCAGGTTTGGTGCATCACGCCTGTGGATGAAAAAACTGGTTTCCTTTGGTAAATATATCTGGGGGGGTAACCTAATAGGAAACCTGTCCAGCAATTTTGATCAGATGCTTACCACAAAATACCTGAGTCCTGTTTCAGCTTCCTATTATGGTATAGCAACCAGAATTATAGGGGTTGTTGAAATTCCTTTATTTGCAGCATCTGAAGTACTTTTTCCAAAGATGTCCAAAGTAATGGAGGAAGATGGACTTTCAAAAGCCAAGTTCTACCTTGAGAAAATGATTGCATCATTATACGTGCTCATGATACCAGCGGTTTTGATCATGGTGTTGTTGTCGAAATGGATTGTGCTTTTTCTTGCAGGTGAAACATATCTGGATGCTGTACCTATTGTTCAATTGTATATTTTCAGGATACTTCTAATCATTCTACAGGTGCAGTCTGGACAAACCTTAATAAGCATTGGCAAAGCTGCTCTCCATTTTAAAATGACAGCAATAAGTTTTATATTAAGGGTCTTTGTCTTATATGTCTGTTTTACAAAAATCGGATTGTACGGAGCTGCATGGGGTAACATGATTATGGCAATCATCAGTCTGGTTTATTGGTACCTGCTGATGCGCAAAGAGGTTGGTCTTGAAGCTTCAGGCATATTGAGATATTACAAAGAACAATCGCAATATGTAATCGAAATCCTGAAATCAAAAATCAAAATTCCTGTATAAAAAGACTTCTTTTGAATATATTGTTAAAATTCCGTTAGGCATACACATATGTCTGCCCAACGGAATTCTTTTTAATTAGTTGCTGAACCTTACGCCAACAGTGTAAGGCATCTGCTCCAATGCATTTTTATGAAGTGTGGTTGTGGCGATAGATCCAT
>JBILSG010000394.1:0-2599 GCA_044372235.1 Chitinophagaceae bacterium | reverse complement strand
GTTGGTTCACCTACCAGCGCACCCATGATGGCTGACCCCTGCAGTTTGCTTAGAAATTCACTGTCCTGCAAAAGCAGTTCAATCCCGTTTTTTCCGGATATCTCCTCCTCCGCTGTTGCAGCCAGGATGAAATTGACGGGGAGTTCTGTTTTGGGATAAAAGTGAATGAATGTTTCAATGAGGGCTGCGAGCGGACCACCTGCATCATTGCTGCCAAGTCCGACGAGTTTACCATCCACAAGAGTTGGTGTGAAAGGATCGGTTGTATATCCCTTAGCAGGTTTTACGGTATCATGATGGGAATTGAGTAGGATGCTGGGTAATTGGGGATTGAAATCCTTGTTAAGGGCATAAACGTTATTCATCAGCCTGGATGATCTGATGCCACTATTTTCCAGATGTTTTTCAATAATTGCAGCAGTAGCAGCTTCTTCGCGGCTAAATGATGGCGTTGCGATGAGTTGCTCTAGCAATCCCAGCGCACGTTGAAATGAATATATTTCTGTTGACATGCGTATTGTTTTTCTATGTCAGCATATGGCAGTTCCGTTCTTTCCTGTTATCAGTTCATGGAGGTCCATGGCATCACCGATGATTACTTTCCTGACTCCCGTTTCAACCGCCTTAAGGGCATTCTCCAGTTTTGGAATCATCCCAGCAAAGATGGCATCTTCCGCTTTAAGCTGTTCAAATATTTCTCGGGTTATAACAGGTATAGCACTGTTCTCATCACTGATATCCCGCAAAACTCCTTTCTTTTCAAAGGAATAAATTAGGGTGGTTTCGTAATGCCGGGCAAGTGCCTTGGCAAGCTCCTGTGCTATGGTATCTGCGTTGGTGTTGAGTAATTGTCCGGATGCATCCTGGGTAATTGGTGCCATCACTATGCTGAGTTCCTGATCAAGCAGGTTACTGAGCATTTTTGCATTTACACTGTCCACATCCCCAACGAAACCATAGTCTATGGTTGCATGAATCCTTTTGTGAGCCAGAATGCATGACGCATCAGCACCGGTAAGTCCGATTGCAGGTGTGCCTTTTGCATTGAGGGCTGCAACGATTTGTTTGTTGATCAATCCGGCATAAACCATGGTCACAATGTTGAGTGTGGCAGCGTCTGTGATGCGTCTGCCTTCCACTATTTGCTGGGGAATATTGAGGTCTGCAGCCAGTTTCGTTGCCAGTTTGCCTCCCCCATGTACCAATAGCTTTCTTCCCCTGATCTGAGAGAAAGCGGAAAGAAAAGAATCCAGCCTGGCAGCATCGTCTATGATGTTGCCGCCGACTTTGATGATATATAGCGTTTCGTTCATTTGTGTTGAAGCATGCTTGAAAGAACTGCCTGTGCGGCCCATACCCGATTAGAGGCCTCCTGGGTAATTAGGCTGTTAGGTCCATCAAGTATTTCGTCTGACAGTTCAATATTTCTTCTTACAGGCAGGCAATGCATCACCCTGGCGTTAGATGTATGCCTGATTTTTTCGTTTGTTAACATCCATTCACCTCCGGCGGGTGGCAGGGTTCCATATGGGTGGTAGGCACTCCAGTTTTTCACATAGATAAAGTCTGCATTTTCAAGCGCTCTTTCCTGGTCATATTCTATCTGGGCACCCGCTGTAAACTGGGTATCCAATTCATAGCCTTTGGGGTGTGTGATGATAAAGTCTGCCTGTCCCCATGCATTGACCCATTGGGCAAAACTGTTGGCAACGCATTGGGGGAGGGCTTTTACATGCGGTGCCCAGGTCAGTACAATCTTTGGCTTCCGCGCCAGTATCTCCGGTTTTTGCAGCGCTGTGTGCGCTATGCTTTCCTGAATGGTAATAAGGTCAGTCAGGCTCTGCAGTGGGTGAAGGGTGGCACTTTCCAGACTAACTACCGGGATGCCTGCATACCGGATGAATTGTTTGATAATATGTTCTCCGTAATCAGCCTCCCTGTCTTTGAGTCCGGGGAATGTCCTGATCGCCAACATATCAAAATAGTGGCCCATAATGGGAGCAGCATCTTTCACATGTTCTACAGTTGTTCCGTTCATGATGGCGCCATCTTCAAATTCCAGGGCCCAGCCCTCACTTCCCACATTGAAGATGACCGTTTCCATACCCAGTTGTTGCGCTGCTACCTGGGTGCTCAGCCTGGTGCGCATGCTGGGGTTCAGGAAAAGACATCCCAAACGCTTGTGTTTGCCCAGGGACTCATCTTTCCAGGGGTTTGCTTTATAGGCAAGTGCCTGGCTGATCAGTGCAGGGATATCGGCAACATCATGTGCGGAAATGAATTGTTTCATGTAACTAGTGTTGGTAGTTGGCAATCGCAGCTTTAAGGGAGGCAATGAATGTGGAAGCATCTTCCATGGTCAGCGCCAGTGAGGGCAGTAACCGGATTACATTGGGTTTTGCTTCCCCTGTGAATATTTTATAATCGTGTAACAGGTTCTTTTTGAGGTTTTTGTGGCTTTCCGGCACATCGAAACCAATCATCAGTCCGCGCCCACGAACACCGCTGATTTCCGGGATGGCCTGCAACTCTGCCATCAGGAATTGACCGATTGACAATGCATTCTCCATCAGCTTATCTTTTTCAATAACTTCCAACA
>JBILSG010000391.1:0-2600 GCA_044372235.1 Chitinophagaceae bacterium | reverse complement strand
ACTGATGATTCTCATGCAACCCCTTTTCATGCGCCTTTCCAGAAGCATCTGGCTTTCCTGGTTTGTGAGCTATGATAAGGATTGGAAAGACCATCCGTTGGAAACACCAGAACGCATCATCCCCATTCCGGAAAATGAGGGTTAAACCGTCAAAATGAACTAAATTGAGGGCTAACCATCCTTCAATCAACATGAAAAGTATTTTCAGCTTTTTGCTTCTTGCAGCTATTTGCACCCAAACCAATGCACAGGAAAAATTTACCATCAAAGGCGATGTAAGCAAAGTAAAACTACCCGTAGCCAAAGTTTTCTTAAGCTACTATGCTGATGGACAAAGTACAACAGATAGCGTTGATGTTATAGCTGGAAAATACAGCTTCACCGGCAGCTTAAGTGACCCGTTGATGGCCTCGCTGAGGGTAAAGTATAAAGAAGAACCCGGTTCAAAAACCATCAGGGCAATATCCTATAACCGGGATGTAAAACAGCTTTTCCTCGAAAACTCACGTATAAGTATCGTCAGTTCAGATTCCTTTGCCAATGCAGCAATCAAGGGTTCCAAAGCCCATACTGAATTTGTAGGTTGGGAAGCTATGTTGAAAGAAGAAAACAAAGCTGCAGGCGAGCTGAACAAACAATACAACGAGTTTTACAAGCAAAAAAATCAGCCAGGAATGGATAGCCTCGACGCTGAATTTGATAAACTTACCGTACTAAAAAATGAAAAAAATAAAAAATACCTGACTGAAAACCCTTCTTCACCCATCGCTATGTTCATATTCAGGCAATATGTAGGATATGATATTGATGCGGATGTTGCAGAACCGGTATTCCTTTCCCTTGCTGAAAAACTGAGAAATGGTCCTGCCGGTAAGGAAATGGCAGAGCGCATAGAAGTGGCCAAAAAGACAGGAGTAGGCAGGATGGCTATGGATTTTACCCAAAATGATACCCTCGGCAATCCGGTTTCACTCTCTTCATTCAAGGGCAAGTATGTACTGATTGATTTCTGGGCCAGCTGGTGCGGCCCATGCCGCCAGGAAAATCCCAATGTTGTGAAGGCTTTCAATACATACAAAGAAAAAGGCTTTACCGTGCTGGGCGTTTCACTCGATCAGCCTAATGCCAAGGATAAATGGATGAAAGCCATACACGACGATAACCTCACCTGGACACAAGTATCTGATCTGAAATTCTGGAAAAATGACGTTGCTGTGCAATATGGTATTCAGGCAATTCCGCAGAATTTCCTGATTGACCCACAGGGTAAAATCATTGGTAAAAACCTCCGTGGCGAAGGATTGAATAAAAAGCTGGCGGAATTGTTCAGGAAGTAGCCAACTCCTTTTCTCAACTAAAACACCGATATTTGCGGCTCTAAAACAACCTTATATGGGTAAATACAAAGCTGGTGTGCTTTTTGGAGAAGACCTCAAAGCACTTTACCAAGACGCCAAAGACAATCAATTTGCAATGCCGGCAGTAAATACTACCGGAACAGACACTATCAATGCCACGCTGGAAGCAGCGGCAGCGGTAAACTCACCTGTTATCGTCCAGTTCTCCAATGGCGGTGCACAGTTCATTGCAGGAAAGGGAATGCCAAACGATAAACTACAGGCCAACATATCGGGAGCTGTTTCCGGTGCCATGCACATCCATAATATTGCCAAATATTACGGTGTTCCGGTTGTCTTGCATACAGACCACGCTTCCAAAAAATGGTTGCCCTGGATTAGTGCGCTGATCGATGCCGGAGAACAATACAAGGCCGAAAAAGGAACACCACTTTTCAGTTCACACATGCTCGACCTGAGTGAAGAACCACTGGAAGAAAATATCGAGACCTCAGTTGAATTCTACAAAAGAATGGCACCACTGGGTATGGGTATTGAGATTGAACTGGGTGTTACCGGCGGTGAAGAAGATGGCGTTGACAACTCTGATGTTGAAAATGATAAACTTTACACACAGCCTCAGCATGTAGCACATGCTTATGAGCACCTGAGTAAGGTTGGTGATCTTTTTACTGTAGCAGCAGCATTCGGAAACGTACACGGGGTTTATAGTCCGGGTAATGTTCAACTCCGTCCTGAAATCTTGAAAAACTCTCAGGATTATATCCAGCAACATTTCAAAACAGGAGAAAAGCCTGTGTACTTCGTATTCCACGGCGGTAGCGGTTCACCGCAGCACCAGATCAGGGAAGCCATCGGCTATGGTGCGATCAAAATGAATATCGATACCGATTTGCAATGGGCTTTCTGGGAAGGTGTATTGAACAATTACAAGAAGAATGAAGGCTACCTGCAGGCACAACTGGGAAATCCAGAAGGTGCTGATAAGCCAAACAAAAAATATTACGACCCAAGGGTATGGCTGAGAAAAGGGGAAGAAACCTTTATCGCACGTCTGAAAACTGCGTTTGAAGACCTGAACTGTATCAACAGGAACGCATAAGATTTTTTTAAAGGTCCGCCAGCGAAACATAATTTATTTTATGCGCTGGCGGACCTTCTTATTTCCGACCATTTCTATTTGAAGACGTTATCGGCCCATCCATCCGCCGTCAACGGTCAGTATCTCCCCGCTTACATAAT
>JBILSG010000392.1:0-2600 GCA_044372235.1 Chitinophagaceae bacterium | reverse complement strand
ATTTGTTTACGCACTATCAGACTCCATTTCCTGTACTTGCTTTGCGAAACAGTTTCACCATTATGGATGCAAACCTTGCACACAAAATGAATGAACTTGAAATCAGTGATGCAGATTTATTCAAGGAGGAAACAATCCTGGCCAATGAAATGGTTCAGCGCTGGTCTGGTTCAACAATTAACTTGGACAATGAAGAGAAGGAAAGCCGGCTGTTGTTTGCGCAACTAAAAAAGCGGGCAGGAGATGTTGATAAAACACTGACACAGCATGTTCATGCTTTGGAAATTTTTCATTTGAAAAAACTGGAATCGCTCGAGAAAAAAATGCTCAAAGCTGAACGTAAAAAGCAGGCAACAGGATTGCAGCGTATCTGGAAACTCCGGGAAGACCTTTTCCCAAATCATAACCTCCAGGAGCGGGTTGAAAATTTTATGCCTTATTATGCCAGATACGGTCAGGACTTTATCAGTGCCATTCTGAATCACTCATTGGCACTTGAGCATAAATTTGGGATGCTGATTATTTCTTGATTCTATCCGGAAGGCTTTCTGGCTTAATATGCACCCTTGTCATCTGAAGGAACATCAGTAATGCTATGCTTTGTATCACCTCCCAAAGCATCAATAATCGATACCGTAGCCGTTGCCCCTATCCGGGTAGCACCGGCGTCAATAGCTGCGAGCGAGTCCTTTAATGTGCGAATACCTCCGGCAGCTTTTACCTGAACATCTGCACTGCAATGGGCACGCATCAGCCTTAGGTCATGGAGTGTTGCTCCTTTTGTCTGAAAAAAACCATTGTCTTGTTTCACATAGCCATAACCTGTTGATGTTTTTACAAAGGCTACATGAAGTTTAGAGCAAATTTCGCAAAGCTTTATTTTGTGTTTATCTTCCAGATAGTCGTTTTCAAAGATTACTTTTAATGTGGCATTGTGCTGCAGAGCGGAATGCATGATCTGTTCAATTTCATTTTCTACATAAGTCCAATCTTCCCCCAGCACTTTCCCAATATTGACCACCATGTCAATTTCAGTTGCACCATTTCTGCATGCTTCAATGGTTTCAATTACCTTAAGGTCTGTTGTATTGCTTCCGTGTGGGAAACCAATAACTGTGCAAACGCCAATTCCTGTTCCATCCAGCAGCCGTGCTGCTTTTGCAACAGCGTAAGGTTTGATACATACAGTAGCTGTACCATAGGCGATAGCTATTCTGCACCCCTCTTCCAGGTCTGCATCAGTCATGGTTGGATGCAAAATGGAATGATCTATATATTTTGCTAATTCGGCTGCTGTCATAAAATTGGATTTTTTTACAAGGCTTCATTTCAGGCTGATTAAGCCTCTTCCCTCAATACATGTCCTGTCAGGTGAATAAATACATCCTCAAGGTTGGCACTTTTTGAAGCTTTTTCTTTTTCAAAACCAGAACTGATGAGTTGGTCGATGAGGTTGCCCGGTTGATCAAGCGCTATGATTTTACCGGCATCCATGATTGCAACCCGGTCACACAAGAATTCTGCCTCATCCATGTAATGGGTAGTGATAATAATGGTGGTGCCTTGTGAACGTATTTCCCTGATGAGCTCCCATAGGTTTCTTCTGGCCTGGGGGTCTAATCCAGTAGTAGGTTCATCAAGAAATATAATCTTTGGATCGTTGATCAGCGTTGTGGCAATTGAAAAACGTTGTTTTTGTCCGCCGCTGAGAGACTTATACAATGATTTGGCTTTGTCTTCCAGGTTTACTTTGGAAAGTAATTCCATTGGATTGATATCCCTGTTGTATAGTCCGCCAAAAAGTTTAATCAGTTCTATAAGCTTGAGACCAGGATAAAATCCTGATGTCTGCAGTTGAACGCCAATGATTTGCTTGATGGCATCCTGTTGTTTATCCAGGTTTAATCCGGCTATGGTTACTTCTCCGGAAGTCTTGCTGCGGAGGGTTTCCATGATTTCGAGTGTTGTGGATTTACCAGCACCGTTGGGGCCCAGTAATCCAAATATTTCACCTTCCTGCACTTCAAAGGAAATGCCTTTAACAGCTTCGAAACTGCCGTAAGACTTTTTCAGATTGGAAACCCTGATTATGCTGGAGTGATTTTCTTGTGTCATGTTGTTAAACAAAGGTATTAAATAAAAAGTGCTGTTCTCTCAATAGAAAACATAATCTCCTTTTGGGGTAATGGCTACTACGGGTATTTTTTTTGTGTTTTCAAAAATGTCATACGCCTTACGCAGGTTGTGTTCAAAAGGTTTCAGGTTTGGGTCTGATTCAAAAACTTTTTCAAGGTATTCGGCACTGCGTGTTTCTTTGAAGCGAGCCGGGAAAATATGCACAGGAATGAATTCCTGTCCCGCAGCCCTTGCATGTGAAGATAAAACATACAGCTCTTCAATCTGGGGATCAGTTATGGGAATACATCCGACTGTAACACAGCTTCCGTGAATATATATCTCACTGCCTGGCCTCACAGAATCTGATAAAATCCTGTCTGAAGGATTAGGGTAGTTTAGCCCAAGTGAAAGGTGATAAGTGCTGTTTGCGTTAAATTCATTGATGTAGTAGATCCCTTCAGGAACCTGATAGTCACCTTCCA
>JBILSG010000390.1:0-2606 GCA_044372235.1 Chitinophagaceae bacterium | reverse complement strand
TTTTTGCGCCCGCATGAATACCCCACTTAAACAACAAAACACCAGCCTGCTCATTCTCATCCTGGGCTTACTTACTGCAATCGGACCACTTTCCATCGACATGTACCTCCCGGGGTTCAGCGTCATCGCTACAGACCTAAACACTTCTATCGAAATGGTGGGCTATTCTCTTTCCAGCTTCTTTGTAGGAGTCTGTGTCGGACAACTCCTTTCAGGTCCGCTGCTGGACAGGTTCGGAAGAAAAAAGCCTTTATACGTTGGTCTGGTCATTTATATCCTTGCGTCCATAGGTTGTGGGCTGTCTGATTCCGTGGAAATGCTCATTGGCTTCAGATTCTTGCAGGCATTGGGTGGTTGTGTGGGGATGGTGGCACCGAGTGCAGTTGTACGCGACAGTTTTCCGGTTGAACAAAGCGCGCGCGTTTTCTCCATGCTTATCCTGATCCTGGGTGTTTCACCGATACTGGCCCCTACACTGGGTGGTTTCATTGTTACTGGCTGGGGATGGAAACCTGTATTCTTTGTACTGGCCGGGATTACCCTCTTGATTCTCATCACAGTTATCGTTGCACTTCCAGAAACAAAACAGCCTGATCCAAACTATTCTCTCCACCCCAAAGCTATTTTGGGTAACTTTTTTGAAGTCATCAAAAACCGCCAATTCATGACCTATGCCATGGCGGGGAATACTGTTTCAGCCGGACTCTTCGCGTACTTGGCAGGGTCGCCCTTTGTATTCATGGAAATGCATGGAGTCAGCCAACAGTCGTATGGTTGGATATTCGGACTGATTGCAGCAGGACTCATCACGGCAAGTCAGTTCAATAACCTTATCCTGAAAAAACACAAAAGCGAAAAGATTCTCCGAACGGTTATCACCATTCAGGTAATACTGGGTATCATCATGTGGACGGGCTCCTGGTTTCATATTTTCAATCTTTACGGTCTGATTGGAATCATGATGCTCTTCCTGAGCTGTCAGGGTTTCATCTTCCCCAACGCTGCAGCCATGGCCATGGCTCCTTTCACCAGGCATGCAGGAAGTGCGGCAGCACTGATGGGAGCCATTCAAATGGCGCTGGGTGCATTTGCATCAGCCCTGGTTGGTATCTTTTTCAATGAAACCATCATGCCCATGGTTTCCATAATGTTCGTTTTCTGCCTGACCGGTTTTGTTTTATTGGTATTCGGACAAGCGAAATTGAAGAAAGAGCAGCCATGATATTGATGGCAGAGTATAATATTTGGCATTGATCGATTGAAAAAATGTTTCAAGTATTCATCAATATGGCTGAACCAATACTTCCAGTGGGATTTTCAATGCATCGTTTATCTTTCGAATCATTTCCAGTGTAAGCTTTCTCTTTCTATTTAAAATTTCACTAGCCCTGCTTTTTAAACCAACTATAGAAGATAACTCTGTCTGACTGATTCCCATCTGTTCCATACGTGATTTTATTGCTTCGATGGGATCAGGAAATTCAATTTTGTAATGTTTTTCCTCATATTTCTCAATCAATATGGATGTAATTTCCAGCTCATCACCTTCCTTAGTGTTTGGAAGGGCATCAAAAATCTCTTCAAGCCTGGCTAATGCTTGTTTATAATCCTCTTCTGTCTTGATTAATTTTAATTCCATTATTCAAATATTTTCTGCATTTATTCTATCATATGCTGAATGTGTTCCAACAAATCGAATCCAAACAATTTGATGATGATAATTTATCCTAACTATCAACCTGTATTTGTTTCCTTTAATATTAAAAACAATCCTATTCCCCTGTAATATACTTGCAGTAGGAAATTTAATTTTTACATCCCTGGGATCATTCCACGTCGCATCAAAAACTTCTTTATGCCAAAGTTTGAACTGATGCTCGCAATCTGGGTGCTTTTCCCAAAACTCCCTAATCATTTTTTTGGATATGATTCTCAATGCATCACATTTACAAAATTAATAACTGTTCCCATATTGGGAACAATAAATATTTTATAAAGTTCTTCCTTGAAATTCTTTAAAAAACGGGAAAAAGATCAAATAAATCGGTTTTAAATCATCAATCTTAGAGGATTTAACTGAAATTATTTGTACAGGGCAATTCTGGCATAAAAAAAAGAGGCACAAATTGTGCCTCTTTTGCTTTCCTATGAATGATTCAGTAATCAATTCAAATCAAAACGGTCAAGGTTCATGACCTTATCCCAAGCTGCTACGAAATCGTGCACAAACTTGTCTGCAGCATCTTCGCAGGCATAAACCTCTGCAATGGCCCTGAGCTCTGAATTGGAACCAAAAATCAAATCAACCCTTGAGCCGGTCCACTTCAGGTCTCCTGTTGCGCGATCTCTACCTTCAAAAACATTTTTAGATGTTTCGCTGGCTTTCCAAGTAGTTGAGAAATCAATCAGGTTTGCGAAGAAGTCGTTTGTAAGCGCTCCTGGGTTCTTGGTAAACACTCCATGTTGTGAATGGTCGTAATTGGCACCGATGACACGCATACCGCCAACAAGAACAGTCATTTCAGGTACAGTGAGTGTTAACAATTGAGCCTTATCAATCAATACCTCTTCTGCTACAGAAGCGTAATGTGTCTTGGAATAGTTCC
>JBILSG010000389.1:0-2614 GCA_044372235.1 Chitinophagaceae bacterium | reverse complement strand
GTATGTGATGCCACCCAAACAATAGGTAAAATCCCATTTCATCCGGCAGATTTTGGAATTGATTGCTGCTGTTTTGCTGCACATAAATTTTATGGGCCCAAAGGGATCGGGGCACTGTATTTCAATACATCAGGTAAGGTTACCCGTCTTTTACCGCTCATAGATGGCGGTGCACAGGAATCAGGACTCAGAAGTGGTACACTCCATGTTGCAGGCATTGCAGGCATGGCAGCTGCGCTCAGGACGCTTGAAAACAAAGCAGAAGCATTCCGGATTTTCCGGGAAAACTGTGCTTATTTTGAAACCAGGCTTTCAGCCATGCAGGGTATCATTTTAAATGGAAGCGCTGTGTTGCGGGTTCCCGGCATCACCTCTGCTTCATTCAGGTACCTGGAAGGTGGACCGCTGCTGGCCAGTTTAAACACAAGACTGTGTGTAACAGGTGGTTCATCATGCTCCTCTGGATCAGGCAAGCCTTCTCATGTGCTAACTGCCATGGGTCATGGGCAGCAACAGGCTATGGCTGGTATCCGCTTTTCACCGGGACTGCATACTTCCCTAGAAGATATTGACAGGGCTCTCCTGCATGTCGAACAATGTGTGGAACAGCTGCGTGAGGTGAGCCAGACCTGGAAGATGTTCCACAACGGCGGATTTAAGCCGGTAGCATCCTGGTTTCATCCCCTGGATGTCTGAATCTGCAGGATTTCGTAACTTTGCACATGAAACCTGTCTGTATGGAAACAATTACCGTGATGAAAGGCATTTATATCAGTGACAAGGCAAAAGCCCGTGTGGAAAAACTGATGGCTGATGATGGCATGGGCGAGGACCATTTTGTAAGGGTTAGTGTTGTCAGCGGTGGCTGTTCCGGACTTAGCTATAAGATGGATTTTGACCATGAGCTTAAAGCAGGAGATCAGGTATTTGAAGACAAAGGCATGCGTCTGGTAACTGACCGTAAAAGTGTATTATACCTCTTCGATACCACCTTGGATTTTTCAGATGGACTCAGTGGGAAAGGCTTTCATTTCCTCAATCCCAATGCCAGCAGAACCTGCGCCTGTGGTGAAAGCTTTTCGGTCTGATTATTTTTTTACAAAAGGAAACACCTCCCATTTTTCGCCTTTCAGCAATAAAATTCTGTATAAGCCCGGTGGAAGGTGACTGATTGTGATACCCGTAATGTTGCCAAAATCTTCTGTTTGTGTTTGATGGATTACCGAAAGTGGATCTAGTATACTGATCTGTCTGATGTCTTGGAACCTGCAGTTGATGAATATTTTGTTGCTGCCAGGGTTGGGGTAGAGTATCATAGGTGCATCGAAATTTAAGTGAACAATATTGGAAGTAGCAATCATTCCAGCATCATATATTCCCCTAATCCTGAAAAAAAGTTTTCCGTGAAGTCTGGAATCAGGTTGGAAGAAATAGATCTGATTCTCTTTTTTTTCAATTACCGGAAATGAATCATACAATCTGAAATGCTGTCCGTCTTCACTGATTTCTACGTGGAATGTTGTGAAGTTTTCAGGATTTTCCAGGTCCCAGCCCAGCGAATAACGGTCGCCTGTATGAGACGTTCTGAGTCTGATGTTTTGTTGCGACAAAGCCACAGGGTGCAAAGCTGAGAATGTCCACATACTATTTGGAATTGGTATATATGGCGTGGTTAGCCGGTTGCTATCTCTGGCTAACTGCATGTATGCAAGCTGCCAATGGCTTGAATCTTGCGGTAGTATGGCCAGGAAGGGTAGTCCCACCAGATCAGTTATGGCTGCAGGAAACAATGTAGCGCTTAATGAAAAGCTGTCTGTGTTATTACCCATAGCATTGTTGATATTGAGTTGCCAGCCTCCCTTGCTGAGGGTTTTGAGCGGAAACCTGAGGCTGTTCACACCTGTTGGCGTGCTTTTAGCGGTGAATTTCACACGCATGTTGAAAGAACGTTGCACCGGAGATTGTAACATCAGGGGTGCAAAGGTCAGGCTGTCACCTACAGGGAAATAAACCCTGTTTGTGTTTTGTGCTGTTACCTGCAGCGGACCGCTGATGAAACTCAGGTCAGACCCGCCTTTCATTTTTCCTGCAAGTGTCACCATTGAACTGTCTGTATTCCTGATGACTCCCTTTTCCAGTATCAGGCTGTCTGTTATCACAAGTGGTTTTTCTATCCATACGTCTCCGGTTGTTTTGTTGATCATCCATACACCCACCGAGTCTGGGAAATGGTTTCCTGTGGTCTGGTTTTCCGATCCTGTGAAACAGAATCCGGTCTGTTTATGAATTTCATGTTCTCTGGTCATGATGTTGGCTTTCCCGCTACCATCAGATATAACTCGTTTATGCCCCAGCATAATCAGTGCCTTGTTTTCGGTTCGGAATATGCCATTACCCCGGATGGAGCAGGTGTCCATTTCCAACCTCGCTCCCTGTTTTATGTGGAATGAGGAGCCAGTTGCAAGCTGTAAATCGGTCAGCATTTTTGTTACACCTGCACGCAGTTCAAAACCTCTGAAATTTATTCCCGTTTCCATAATGCCTGGGATGCTTATTGCACTGGAATCACCAGCAAATTCAATCAGCCTGCCCGTGCTGTCTGCAGTTACGGGGT
>JBILSG010000388.1:0-2621 GCA_044372235.1 Chitinophagaceae bacterium | reverse complement strand
CTTTATCCGTTATAATAGCAACATGAGAAAAAACAGGATATCATTATCAGCTGTGCTTGCATTGGCAGTTGCCATCCTCTTCTGTGTTTTCAGCCAACAGCAACTAATCAAAAACACCTTCACGACAACCGTCTGGAAAGTATCTGAGACCGAAACTAAATCAGTCAGTATCATTGCCGCTGGTAAGCCTATTTGGCATATCATTCCGCGTTTATTGCTGACCGGCAGGTAATTTTTACTGCTATGTAACTTTTTACCATCGAACTTCGTATAGTTGTAGGTACCAATTCAACCAAAGCTGCATGACAGAAAGGGAATATAACAAGTGTGTGGATGAATATGCTGACGGGGTATACAGGTTCATCCTTAAAAACCTTCAGCATGAGGAAGATGCGCGCGATATTGTGCAGTCTGCTTTTGAAAAGATGTGGATCAACAGGGAAAAGGTAGTACAGGCAACGGGAAAATCTTATCTTTTTACTATTGCCTATCACCAGATGATTGACCACATCAGGAAAAGCAAGCGGGTTCAGTTGCAGGATGATTTTTCTCAGGATATACGTGAAGAAAGGGCTGTTTCACCAGGATCAAAAAGAGAACTGGAAGCTGCTCTTCAGAGACTTACACCCTTGCAAAAGTCGCTTATACTGCTGAAGGATTATGAAGGATATTCCTATGATGAAATCGGAAAGATAACCGCCCTCAATGCCAGCCAGGTCAAGGTGTACCTCCATCGTGCCAGGATTTTGCTGAGGGACATTGTTGGAAGTCCTGAAAATATTTTATAACCATGATTGATTTTAAAAATTACGAAGAATGGTTTCTTTTGTATGCAGACAATGAGTTGTCTGCATCAGAAAAGGAGTCTGTCATGGCTTTTATTAATCTGCATCCGGAACTGCATCCTGAAATGGAACGTTTGTTATCACTCAAATATGAACCTGATCTGCAGGTATCATTTCCTGATAAAACTGTCCTTTTCAGGGTTGAGGAAGATGATGCAGCGACATTCACTTTCAGTCCTGACCATACCATTGTTTACCCTAATAAATCCTCGCTTTACAAGCATGTGCCGGTAAAGCGGATGAACTGGATGAAACCATTGTCAGTTGCAGCATCCTTATTGTTCATGACCGGTTTGATGTGGTGGATTATGCAAACGGATGGGGATATGGAGCAAGCAAGCGGGGATTCACAAGGTATTGCTGCAACAGCACCCCAAGCTGCTGAAAAGTATGAAATAGAAAGCGAATTGCAGCCTGAACACAATCAGCATATAACTGCAAACAATAGCACCAGCAAGTCAGTTAAACAGGTGCATGCTGTCAGTCCACAGCAGGTTGTTGAGGTATCATCCATTAGCCAGGAAATTGCGGGAACAATTCATCCAGCCGAACCTGCGATCATCCTTTCCTCAGAGCAACCATCAGTTTCCGTCCAGTCCAACCTGTCTCCTGCTTTACTTGAAGCTGCCAGATTAAGATTGTCATCACCCATTCAGGCTGAACATTTGCAGGCTGCTCTACATGAAACAGAAGTAAATCCGGTAAATACAGCACTGTTGATCGAAGATGCTGTAAAAGATGAGGAACAAAATATTTTCAGGGGTATTATCAGAAGAATAAACAGGGTTATTCACGATGAAACTGAAGAGCCTGATCGTAAATTCATTCAGGTTGCCAACTTTCAGATACCTGTTAAACATTAAACTTACATTCAACAATTAAATAAACAGCATGAAAAGTTCTGTACTGGGATTCTTATCCCTCATTGTAGCAACAGCGGCAACCGCTCAGCAGGATACGGCAAGTGTTAAAAAAGGTACCGATATCATCAAAATCGGGAATATGACAGTTATGAAAACCCCTGCCGATACTACAAAGCCAGGCGATTCAACAAAGGCTGCGCAAGACACCATCAGAATTGGTCCTGATCTGGTAGTCATTGGAAAAGGCATTTCTGAGGGACTCGAAAAGATAGGTAAAGCAATTGGTGATGTTGACTTCAGTAAGTTAGGTGAAATCAAAAAGGAAATTCTCAAAAAGAAGAAACCAAAGAAAGTTTCTACCAACTGGTTTGTATATGATATCGGATTTGCAGGCTATAACGACGTTACCAACTACAATACACCGGCTGCGCAAAATTTCCTGAGGAATCAGACAAGCGGTGTTCCGGCAGGTGAAAGTGATTACGCTTTGAGAACCACACGTCTCTCCAATTTCAATCTCTGGTTTTTCATGCAGCGTGTGAGTCTGATTGCCAGCGTACTCAACATCAAATACGGATTTGGCATTGAGAGCAATAATTATTTCTACAAAACAGGCATTACTTATGTGGATGGAGCTGATGTTTATACAACAAGAAGTTCGCAAACATTTTCGAAAAATAAACTGGTAGCTAACTATTTAACTGTTCCACTCATGCTGAACCTAAATACCAATCCTGCCCGCGGTAAAAGAGGATTCCAGGTTTCTGCAGGCATCAGCGCCGGTTATCTTTCAGGTGCCCGTCAGAAACAGAAAAGCAGTGCAGGCACAGAAAAAAACAAATCAAATTTCAATCTTCAGCCATTCAAACTGGCATATGTGGGGGAACTCGGATTGGGTCCGGTTAAACTATAT
>JBILSG010000387.1:0-2626 GCA_044372235.1 Chitinophagaceae bacterium | reverse complement strand
ATTTTCTACGCACTGGGTATCTGTTATTTCTGGCCCAATATGCTCGGCTATGTTGGTCAGCACCTGCCACAGACTGGCGCCTTGGGTCTTTCAATCCTTGGCGGTATAGGCATGTTCTCCTCTTCCATGTTCCAGCCTATCATTGGCGGATGGATTCAGGACAATAAAGTGGTTGCTGAAGCAAGCGGACTGGCAGGTGATGCAGCAGACCTCGCAGCAGGTCAGGCAACGCTCTCTAATATGCTGATATTCCCAGGTATCCTGATTGTGGCTTTTGCCGCTTTGTATTTCTTCGGCAAGAAGAAGCAGGCAGCTTAAAAAGCAAATCATAAATTTTTGAAAGAGGGGGCATTTGTCCCCTCTTTTTTTGTATTTTTAAAACCATATTTTCACACAACATTTTCAATCTCCAGCAATGAACAGAAAATTAAGAATGGGTATGGTCGGTGGAGGTAAGGATGCCTTTATTGGCGCCATCCACCGTCATGCCGCAGGAATAGACGGACTCATAGAACTGGTTTGCGGTGCACTCAGCATCAATCCGGATATCGCAAAGGATTCAGGAAAGTCGCTTTTTCTCCCCGAAAGCCGCACCTACCTCACGTTTGAGGAGATGATCACCAAGGAGAGTCAGCTCCCCGCAGAAGAGCGGATGGATTTCGTGACCATTGTTACTCCAAACTTCGCGCACTTTGCACCGGCCAAAATGGCTATGGAACACGGATTTGATGTGGTGATTGAAAAACCCATTGCTTTCACGCTGGATGAAGCCAAAGAACTCAAAAAGATTCAGGAAGCTACCGGAAGGGTGCTTTGCCTGACACATACTTATTCCGGCTATCCCCTTGTAAAACAGGCCCGTCAAATGATTGCTGCCGGCAAACTCGGTAAGGTTAGGAAAGTATGGGTGGAATATCCTCAGGGATGGTTGAGCAAACTATCCGAGCGGGAAGGCAATGCCCAGGCAGCCTGGAGAACAGACCCCAAGCGCAGCGGCAAGAGTGGTTGTATGGGCGATATCGGTACCCATTGCGCACACTTGGCAGAATACATCAGTGGATTGAAGATTTCCCAGATTTGTGCTGATCTGAATGTGATGGTAGAAGGCAGGATGCTGGATGATGACGGCAACGTGTTGCTGAAGTTTGAAAACGGAGCTGCAGGCGTGCTGATGGCTTCACAGGTTGCTGCCGGTGAAGAAAATGGCATCAAAATCAGGGTATATGGAGAGCATGGCGGACTCGAATGGGCACAGCATGAACCCAATACCATGTTGGTGAAGTGGCTCGACCAACCCACACAGATATACAGGGCAGGAGGCAATTATGGCGACAGGCTATCCAGCTTTGCTACGCACAACTCCCGCACACCGGGCGGTCATCCTGAAGGTTATTTGGAGGCATTTGCCAATATCTACCGCAATTTTGCCCTCACCGTTGGCTGTATCAAAGACGGCACCACACCTACACCGGAAATGCTCGATTTCCCCGGCGTGGAAGACGGTATCCGCGGCATGGCATTTATTGACAACGTGGTATTGTCTGCACAGTCTGAACAAAAGTGGACACCCCACACCATCTAAAATTACGCGCAAATGAAAACAATCAAAGGTCCAGGTATATTTCTCGCCCAGTTCATGGGTGATACCCATCCTTTCAATGACCTCTCTGCCATCTGCAAGTGGGCAGCAGGTCTTGGCTTTGTAGGCGTGCAGCTTCCCACCTGGGATCCACGCTGCATCGACCTGCAGAAAGCGGCCGAAAGTAAAACCTATGCAGACGAAGTCAAAGGCATTGTGGAAGAAGCCGGTCTGCAGATAACGGAATTGTCGACACACCTGCAGGGACAGCTCGTAGCTGTTCACCCCGCTTATGATGCACAATTCGACGGTTTTGCACCTGCCAGCGTGCATGGCAACAGCAAGGCCCGCACCGAATGGGCCGTGCAGCAGCTGAAATATGCGGCGAAAGCATCAGCCAACCTCGGACTCAACGCCCATGCCACCTTCAGCGGGGCATTGTTGTGGCATACTGTTTATCCCTGGCCTCAGCGTCCGGCAGGACTCGTAGATACCGGATTTACAGAATTAGCTAACAGGTGGTTACCTATCCTGAATGCATTCGATGAGCAGGGGGTGGACCTTTGTTACGAGATACATCCCGGCGAGGATCTGCACGATGGCATTTCCTACGAAATGTTCTTGGAGAAAACAGGAAACCATCCCAGGGCTTGCCTGCTTTATGACCCAAGCCACTTTGTACTCCAGTGCCTCGACTACCTCAGCTATATCGACCATTACCATGAGCGCATCAAGATGTTCCATGTGAAGGACGCTGAATTCAACCCCAGCGGCAAGCAGGGTGTTTACGGCGGATACCAGAACTGGGTGCAGCGCGCAGGACGTTTCCGTTCGCTCGGAGACGGACAGGTTGATTTTTCAGCCATCTTCAGCAAACTCACTGGTTATGATTATGCCGGCTGGGCTGTGATGGAATGGGAATGCGCGTTGAAACATCCAGAAGAAGGGGCTAAGGAAGGCGCTGTTTTCATCAAGGAGAAAATCATCAGGGTAACAGAAAAAGCCTTTGATGATTTTGCCGGAACGGGAAGTGATGAGGCCTTCAAC
>JBILSG010000386.1:0-2633 GCA_044372235.1 Chitinophagaceae bacterium | reverse complement strand
GTCAGAAAAGATGCTTACTGGTTTGGTGAAGGTCAGAGCAGGGTAGTTGTTTCTGTCAATCCTTCAAAAGAATCAGATTTCCTTGCATCATTTGCCGGGACTGCTGTTGCTGTAAACAAATTAGGTACAGTGGCCGGGGATGTTGTGGTGATAGGTGGACAGCCATGGGGAAATCTGCAGACCTGGCAGCAGCCATATGATAATAAAATTGGTGGTCTGATGCAGTGATGTCAGCTGGTCTGCTTTAAATTATCCACATGACTTAACATCGTTTTCTCAAGCGGTAAAATTGTGGTAACTTTGTGCGACCTCCGAAAGTTTTTTATCATCCCCTTTCTGATGGTCTTTGATTATGACCAAGTATATATTTGTGACTGGAGGGGTAACTTCTTCATTAGGTAAGGGTATAGTATCAGCTTCATTAGCTAAACTATTGCAAGCCCGTGGTTTCAAGGTGACCATTCAGAAATTTGATCCCTATATCAATGTAGATCCCGGTACCCTCAACCCCTATGAGCATGGGGAGTGTTACGTTACGGAAGATGGTGCAGAAACCGACCTGGATCTGGGGCACTACGAACGTTTTCTGAATATTTTCACTACACAGGCCAATAATGTTACTACCGGCAGAATTTACCAGTCGGTTATTAATAAAGAAAGGGAAGGTGCGTTTCTCGGAAAGACCGTTCAGGTTATTCCCCATATTACAGACGAGATAAAGCGGAGAATGCAGTTGTTGTCTACTTTCGGATATGATATCATTATCACGGAAATTGGTGGAACAGTTGGCGATATCGAAAGTCTGCCATTTATTGAGGCAGTCCGCCAGTTACAGTGGGAGATGCCGGATGGAGATTGCATTGTGGTTCACCTCACGCTTGTTCCTTATCTGAAAGCGGCCAAGGAACTCAAAACAAAGCCAACTCAGCACAGTGTTAAGATGATGAGCGAGAACGGAGTTCATCCAGATATCATCGTTTGCAGAACTGAACAACCTTTGTCTAAAGAGCTCAAATCAAAGATTGCCTTGTTCTGCAATGTTAAACCTGAGGCCGTGATTGAAGCTGCTGATGCCAGGAGCATCTATGAAGTGCCCTTACTGATGCAGGAGGAGCAGCTCGATGTTATTGTTCTGAAAAAGCTCAATATTACCTGGTTCCCAGAGCCGGATCTTACAGTCTGGAAGGGCTTTCTCGCTAAGCTGCTTCACCCAAAATCTACTGTAACCATAGGATTGATAGGCAAGTATATAGAACTTCAGGATGCTTATAAATCTATCCTGGAAGCATTCATCCATGCAGGGGCTATCAATGAATGCAAGGTTATTGTTCAGGATGTTCACAGCGAATTCATTACCCCTGAAAATGTGGATGAGAAGCTCGAGGGTTTGGATGGCTTGCTGGTTGCACCGGGATTCGGACTTCGTGGAATCGATGGTAAAATCTTGGCTGTGCAGTATGCCAGAGAAAAGGGGTTGCCATTCTTTGGAATTTGTCTGGGCATGCAGATGTCTGTTATTGAGTACGCTCGCAATGTGTTGAAACTATCCCATGCCCATTCTACTGAAATGGATGCGGATACCCAGGATCCTGTTATAGATCTTATGGAAGGACAGAAGTCGGTTACAAGCAAGGGCGGAACCATGCGCTTAGGTGCGTATCCCTGTAAGATTCAAAAGGGAACACTTGCTTATGAAATTTATGGGACTGAATACATATCCGAACGTCACCGTCACCGTTGGGAACTGAATAATAAATACCTGGATGCGCTTCAGCAGGCTGGACTCAAAGCAAGTGGTACCAACCCCGAAACCAATCTTGTTGAGATTGTGGAAATTCCGGGCCATCCATTCTTTATAGGTGTTCAGTATCATCCAGAACTGAAAAGTACTGTGGAAAATCCTCATCCTCTATTTGTTCATTTTGTAAAGGCTGCAAAAGCATTTGCTGCCAGAAAAGATAATTTGGCAGGAGAATCTTTGCCGAATGAGTTGGTCTGACCGCGCAGCCTTCAAGCTATATCCTTACATTTGACTTTCAATAAAATTTCCTCATGAAGTTTGATAAGAATTCGGTTATCGGAGTTTCATTATTGGCCCTGTTGTTTATCGGATATTTTTATTTTACCCGTGTCGGGCAGCTTGAACTGCAAGCAAAACAAAAAGCAGTTGCAGATTCTCTTGCGGCCCTCCAGCCAGACCTGAAGGATACGTCTCTTTCACCACGCGTGTCTGATACAGCATCCCTGGTGAAGGGAAATCCGGGTACATTTAATCCGGTAGGACAAATAACCGAAACATTTACTACACTTGAAAATAAGCTGGTCAAAGTAGTTTTTTCAAATAAGGGTGGTCGTCCTGTAAGTGTTGAACTCAAAAAATATGCCGGTTCAGACAGTAGCCAGGTTCAATTGGTGGCTTCATCTTTTAATAATATATCTTACCTGATCAATACAGGGGCCAACCAGACTGCTTCAACCAGTGATTTGTTTTTTACTGCGGCTGCACCTGTAATTGAAACAGGAGGAAGTTCATTCCTTGTTTATCGCCTGGCAGACTCCTCCGGACGGTCACTGGAGCACAGGTATAACCTGAAAGACAGTGATTATATGTTTGACTGGCAGGTGTCTGCAAA
>JBILSG010000077.1:0-8795 GCA_044372235.1 Chitinophagaceae bacterium | reverse complement strand
TCTATCAGCCGGTAACCGGTTTCCAATGCAATTTTGACTGCATTGATCGCCACTTCTCCGAACATGTTATACGTGCCCAGACCCAGCAATGGCATGGGCTTGCCATTGCTGAGCGTGGTATAAAGCTCATTTTCTTTATTAACTACCATGATGACAGTCCAAGTAGTTTTTCACCAAGCGCAGTGAGGCTGGCGGTATTGTATTTTGTCTTTTCCCAATTTCTGGGGTCTCCGGGGAAGGCATATCCCTCTGGAGCGATCCGGTCGCGCCAGGAATTGATGCGCCATTGACGCTGGGATTCATCGTTTTCCTGCACCGGCATCATGGAGACGTACTGCGCAATCCTTACTTTATCACCGGAGAGATTGGGTCTGATGCCATGCGGCAGCAGGCTGTTGAATATCAGGAGATCTCCTGCTTCCAGTTTAACTTTCACCAGTTTATCCTCAAAGCCTTTTATATCCGGCTGGAAATGGTTTCTGTCTTCAGGCTGGGTCAGCTTCCAGGTATCATAGTCACGCATCAGCTGTGGAATACATTGAAATCCACCCATGTTTTCATCCGTTTGATCAGCGAGGGCAAGCACCCCCTGAACATTCTGTGGTTTTGTATCCGGGTCATAGTCCCAGTGAATGAAACCCCTGAACTCAAATCCCTCACGCATAGGGAAATTCAGGTTGGCACGGTCTATGGTCACCCAGAGTTTCTCAGTACCCCAAACATCTGTGAAAGCATCATGCAGCTTGGGCATCTGGCGGTTGTCCCATAAGAGTTGGTGATTATAGACTTCAACCATCCCACTGTTCGTCAGTTCCTTCATCCGCATTTCAGCCCTGGGAGGCGCATACCAGGTATTTTTATCATTCGGATCCTTTTCCTCAAACTCCCAGAGGAATGCTGCAGTTTTCAGAGCCTGCTCCCTTGGAACAGCCTGTTTGATGACAACATATCCGTTGTTTATCCAGAATTGCCAGTCGTCTTCACTCAGTACTTTCAATGGTTGTCCGTTTGATCGGTCGTTGAGTTTGAGCTGACTGCTCGTGGCAGTAGAAGGGTTGCCCGGAATGTCTTTGTGGTTTTGATTGGCCATGGTAGGCTGCATCGTTGGCTGCATGGTATGTTGCATCGCTGTAAAAATTTATACTGTGAACTAATCTTCTGTAAAATTAGGGGCCGGGAGAACCGGTGAATGAACCAAAATTGACAATTATTTGTACGATATTGATATTTTTTGTATATTCCTGTATGTACAGTGTCAATAAAGGGCAATATGTTCAGGCGCTTGAAAAAATTGCACCGGATGAGAACAGCTCATTTCATTTGATGGTCAATCCCAGGTTGCATGATTTCTTTTTCTGGCATTTTCATCCGGAGATTGAGCTGGTTTTCATCAGCGGAGCGGATGGAACCCGGCATGTAGGGGATCATATTTCATCCTTCGGTGGCAGTGATCTGGTTATGATCGGATCATATATTCCACACCTGAATTTTGATTACGGCATTCAAACACACTATGAGAAAACAGTACTTCATTTGCAGGAGGATTTTTTATCGGATATACTCGAGCGCACTCCTGAAATGCATGAGATAAGAAAGTTGTTCAGGATGGCTGCTCATGGCATTGCTTTTGGAGAAAATGTAAAGATGGAAGTAGGGAATCGATTGAAAAACCTACATCAGCTTTCAGGATTCCCTCAGTTTCTGGAAGTTTTGCATATTCTTCATCTGCTTGCAGTGACAGAAGACAGGCAGCTGCTTCACGAAATTCCCTATCAGAACAGGTTGCACAGGAAAGAGCAGGAAAGGCTCAGGCGTATATATGACCTGATAGATAGCAAGTATCAGGAGCATGTCAGTATAGATGAAGCTGCAGCGGCTGCCAGCATGGGTCGTGAGGCTTTTTGTCGCTATTTTAAAAAAATGACCAGGCTCACGTTTGTAGAATTCCTGAATCATTACAGAGTCAATCAATCAAAGCGCCTGCTCAGGCAGGGCAAAACAATAACCGCCGCCGGTTATGGCAGCGGTTTTGAAAATCTTTCCTATTTCAACCGTGTATTTAAAAAATACAGTGGAGAGTCGCCGTCGGCATTCAGAAAACGCCTGGGGATAGGATAATTATTTTACGTTTTTTACGAAACGGTTCAGCCAGTCATTTTGTTCCCACAACAGGTGCAGGAGATTTTCTTTTCCACGGTAGCCATGTGCCTCATAAGGTAGGTAAACGAGCCTCACTGATCCGCCGTGTCCCTTGATGGCATTGTATAACCTTTCGCTGTTGATGGGGAAGGTTCCCGGGTTGTCATCTGCCTCACCATGAACAAGCAGGATGGGGGTTTTGATTTTGTTGGCATAACTGAACGGACTCATTTTATAATACAGTTCAGGAGCATCCCAGTAAGTTCTTTCTTCAGCCTGAAATCCAAATGGCGTCAATGTTCTGTTGTATGCCCCGCTTCTGGCCAGTCCGGCTTTAAAGAGATCTGTATGAGCCAGCAAGTGAGCAGTCATGAATGCCCCGTAGCTATGGCCACCTACTGCAACTCTTTTCGGGTCAGCTACCCCAAGATCTGCTATTGCCTTGATTGCTGCTTCGGCGTTGAGTTTGAGTTGTTCGATGAAAGTGTCATTTGGTTTGGCGTTTTCATTTGCGGCTACAATAGGCATTTCTGCGTTATCCAGTACTGCAAACCCTTGTGTTACGTAAAAAATCGGGGATCCCCAGCTGAGGGTGGTAAACCGGTCTTTACTTCCCCTGATTTGTGCTGCATCCGCGGCACTGTTGTATTCCCTGGGATAAGCCCATATCAGCAATGGTAATGGTCCATCTTTGGATTTGTCATAACCTGCAGGCAGGTATAAATCACCCGTAAGATCAACTCCATCAGCTCTTTTGTATTTGACTTTTTCTTTAGATACACCCTGAAGGGCGGGGTAAGGATTTTGAAATGCCGTAATCTGCTGATCCGCCGTTTTAAGTTTGAGGTTTTTAATGAAGTAGTTTGGCACCTCTGTCTGGCTTTCCTTGCGTGATACTACAACCAGGTTTTCAGCATCAAGTACACTGCTTACAGCTTCATATGAGCCTTTTGAAGCTCTCCATAGGATTGATTGCTTTCTCGTAGCAGGGTCGAATGAAGCCAGGAAGGGAAGGTCTCCGTCTGGTGATGATCCAACCGGGTTATTCATCAGCACCTGGTTGTTACTGGTTAGCCGGATAACCGGACGTCCGTATGCCGAAGGGGTGGTAACCGGTGAGCCTGGATTGTTATAGGCATCGGTGGTATTCCTTTCGAAAAGCAGTTCAGTGGCACCAGTTGATGGATCGAGTTTACTGGCCCGCAGAAGTTGCTTTCCGGTTAATCCTTCATTCACCCAGGCAAAGTGATCAGTGCCCCAGATGATATTCCGGAAACGCATCTTTGTTTTCACAAGAATGGAAGGTTCGGCATTAAAAGGGGCTGCCAAGCTGTAAACCGCATCATGGTATTCAACCGGACTTTTTATTTTACCACTGTCAAGCGGCATACACCAGGTAATTGTGGCCGCAGCATCATTTCTCCAGGCAAAGGCACGTGGGATATTCTGTACATTGTCGTATCCACTTGGCGTGGTTTCACCAGAGGGTAGGTTGGCCAGTGTTTTGATGTTCTTGCCATTCAGGTCCATTATATTTACACGGCTGGCAAATGAGTAGGCAGTAACAAGGTATGAGAAGGGTTTCTCAATGGTTTCGGTTAGCATGTATTTTTTATCCGGACTTACTTCAAATGAGGTGTAAATGGCGGGGCTGCCCATATTTGTTTCGATTCCTTTTACATTACGTACCAGTTGTGAAGTGGTTAAAAATGCAAAAGCCTCTTCATCATATGGTGAACGTATCAGATCCTGGTACGTGCGACTGGGAGCGGCTTTGCCCACACTTTCCTGTATCGACGGGCCTACTGGGGTGATGGGGCGCTTCGGCATCATTGATGCAGGTTTAGGTGCAACTGTATACAACAAAGTCTCTTCACTGACCCAGGTCAGAACAGGTCCAAGTGTTGCATTCAACGCAGTCTTGTTCACTTTGGCGGCAATTCCTTTGGCAACAGTGATCACATAGAGGTCAATGCGACTGCCTGTGGTATGGGTAAAGGCGATCTGTTTTTCTTCCGGACTCCAGCTGATATTCGATGCAAGTAGATTTGCCGGGAGCTGAACAATGTTCGACTCTTTACCTGTCTTCAGGTTTTTCAATTTGAGTCCATTGATAAAATTTTGTCGGCTTGGTGAGAAGTTGTTCGGATTCAGCCGTAGCCCGGCTACCCTAACTTCCGGCTGACCGAGTTCTTCAACGCTGGGATAAGAGTTGCGCTCCATGATGAGCATCCACTCGCCTTTTTTGTCGATACTTACTGCAGGGGTAGGTTTGGCAAGCAGCAGATCTGTTATAACTTTAGGCGGGGTCTGATAATTTTTAATTTCCTGGCTTTGTATTGTCAGGTTAAAGAGCAATGAGGTTAAAAAAAGAAGGTATCTCATACTGATGGTTTGGATAAAGTTAATGCAATTATTCACCTGTAAAGTTCCGTTTGCGTGAATAGTTTAGTTGTTGCCTCTTGGCTCATTTCATTATCTTCGCGGCACAAAACTGCTGAATATGTCACTACTTGTATTTGGAACCATGGCCTTTGATGCAATTGAAACTCCTTTTGGTAAAAGTGATCGCATCATTGGCGGAGCCGCAACATATATTGCGCTCAGCGCTTCCAATTTTATTACGCCTATCAAGCAGATTTCTGTAGTGGGTGGTGATTTTCCACAGGAAGAACTTGATCACCTCACCAGTCTGGGTGTTCATCTGGAAGGTGTGCAGATCAAGAAAGACCAGAAGTCCTTTTTCTGGTCTGGCCGTTATCATATGGATATGAACGAGCGCGATACGCTTGACACCCAGCTCAATGTACTGGCTGATTTTAATCCTGTGGTTCCGGATAGCTACCAGGATGCTGAGTTTGTCATGCTGGGCAATGGTGTACCAGCCTTGCAGCACAGTGTGTTGAAGCAAATGAAAGATAAGCCCAGACTCGTGGTCATGGATACCATGAATTTCTGGATGGAGACGGCCATGTCTGATCTGGAGGCCCTTTTGAAGGATGTAGACGTTTTGCTTGTGAACGACAGTGAGGCGAGGCAGCTGAGTGCACAGTTTTCATTGGTTCGCGCTGCAAAAGAAATCATGTCAATGGGTCCAAAGTATGTCGTTATCAAGAAAGGAGAGCATGGTGCACTTTTGTTTCATGGTGATCAGGTTTTTGTGGCACCTGCATTGCCGCTTGAAGAGGTTTTTGATCCAACCGGAGCAGGAGATACATTTGCCGGAGGGTTTATCGGACACCTGGCACGCACCAAAGACATTTCTTTTGAAAATATGAAATCTGCCATCATCGTAGGATCAGCTATGGCTTCATTCTGTGTGGAAAAATTTGGTACAACACGTATGCGTGAGATCAGCAGAGAAGATATCCTCAACAGGATTCAGCAGTTCGTGGACCTTGTCAATTTTGACATTAACCTGGTCTGAAACTACTGAACTGCAATCATCTTTTTTATTTTCCTTGATTGTCCGTTTGCACTGAGGATATCTATCAGCAGTATGTAAACACCTTTTCTGACAATTTTATTACCGATGGTGCCATTCCAGTGCAGTATGCCTGAAGTGCCGCAAAGTGCATTGTTGATAATTTTTCCGAGCAGAACACCCTGCTGATTGAACAGGTTACAGGTGAGCAGGTTGCCATTGCGGTTGAACTGGTAGTGAATACCCAGTATGTCGTCTGTTCCGTTGTTATCCGGTGAAATGACTGCCGGAAGTACATTGATTTCTGCAGTGTTAATATCAGTTGTTCTATGCTGACTGTTTTGCCGCGTTGGAGTGCCGTAACCAGATGCGGAAGAGGCTGAATGCCAGTTATCGGGGTCATTTGTGGCAGAAAACCAGCTTATACGTTCCAGGGATACACCTTCCCTGTTGTTAAGCAGTGGGAAATGCATCTGCTCGTCATAGTTGAATGCGTCAATCGTTGTTCCTTGTTTTGTCAGTACGCTTACATTACCCTTGTTGTCTGGCAAGGAAGGCATAGCCATTGTTTTGATGATATGATAGTTATTTACCTGCCATTTTTTGGACAGATAAGCTGAATCGGCAGTGAAAACCAGGTGATCTCCTGGGAAAAAATTCCTGTCTTTTGTGCTTGCGGGGAATGCAGCGGTAGTAAGACCCGCATTGTTTTGTGTTGCCAGCAGCAGGTTTTTTGCATTCAGCACTTTATTGGAAACGTTCACAAGCTCCACAAAGTCAGTTCCACCGGATTCCGGATTGAACAGCAGCTCATTGATCAGCACATCACTTTTTTCCGGTACAGTCAGCATACTTGTCCGCGTGGTGATAGAGTCGGCCTTTGTTGAGCTGCAATGCCTGATGTTTTTTCCAGTAAGGGTATATATTTTGTCAGGAAGGATTGCTGCTTGCAGGGTGATTTTTACCTGATTGAAAAAAGGAGGAATGGCTTCAGCCCCAGTGATGATGCCAGCTAGAGGAGATATATGATAATTAGCAGTAAGAGAGGCCGAAATACTGTCGGCTCCCTGATTCAGCATCAGCAACAGGGAAGTCTCATTTTGTGCGATACAATCAATGGCCATGATGGCTGGAACCGATACTGAGGATTTGGAAATACTGTTTATCCGTCCCGGCGTACCGCCTTTATTATCCATGCTTGAAAACCAGTTGTGAGGATTGCATGGCTGTTGCGGGTCTGCCATTTCAAGGCTCCAGCCTCCGGCTTCTTTTACAAGATTATCATGCATGCCGGCGTCATAAGCCATGGCATGAATGGTTTGTCCATCAGGAGCGAATAAGGTTATGGTGCCTGATTCATTTAATAATGCGGGAAAGCTGGTGACACCAATTATACCTAAGGAGGTATCAAAATTGTTAACCTGAGTGCGCGCGCAAACAATCACAAGACTGTCTGGCTGAAGAACCCATCCGGTATTGATGGATGCTGTGCCGGTGCCGTTGCTTATTTTCCATTTGAGCAGGTTAATGGGTTTGTTTGAAACATTTTTCAGTTCAATGTATTCTGTATTGGGTAATCCTACGGTAGGAGAAGGGTCGGGCATGATTTCATTTATCAATACATCATATTTATTAACCTGTGCCTCCAGGTGCAAACAAACCATCATCATCATCCCCATCAATATCCTCATGGAAACAAAGCTAATGCTGTTGAAAAGGGATTAAAAGGTAAAAAAACAATTTTTTGGCAGAAAAAAACATGATGATTAGTTTTGCGCAGCAATGATGAAGAATAAACATACAAAAAAGAACAAGAAACAGTCCCACCGGGAAGGTTAGTTCTCATTTGTATGATTCAAATATGTAACAGCCTTCCAGATTTGGGAGGCTTTTTTTTAACCATCCCGCAAGGGACAAAAACAACAAAATGAAAGTCGCAGTCGTAGGTGCAACCGGTTTGGTAGGCACCAAAATGTTACAGGTACTGGCAGAGAGAAACTTTCCTGTCACTGAATTGATTCCGGTAGCCTCAGAGAAATCTGTAGGAAAAGAAGTGGCATTCCTGGGTAAACAGTATAAGGTTGTTTCCATGCAGACTGCGATAGACATGAAACCGGCAGTTGCACTCTTTTCTGCAGGTGGCAGTACTTCCACCCAGTGGGCACCCGCATTTGCGGCAGCAGGCATTACCGTTATTGACAATTCTTCTGCATGGAGGATGGATCCCACCAAGAAGCTCGTGGTGCCTGAAATCAACGCAGCTGAATTGACGGCTGATGATAAGATCATTGCCAATCCCAATTGTTCAACAATACAGATGGTGGTTGCACTTGCTCCGTTACACAACCGCTACAAATGCAGGAGAATAGTAGTCAGCACTTACCAGAGCGTAACAGGAACCGGTGTTAAAGCAGTCAATCAGCTCATGAATGAAAGACAGGGTATTGCAGGAGAGATGGCGTACAAATATCCCATTGATCTCAATGTAATTCCACAGATTGATGTGTTCCTGGAAAATGGCTATACCAAGGAAGAGATGAAGATGGTTCTGGAAACCAAGAAGATCATGGGAGATGATAGTATACGTGTAACTGCTACAACTGTACGTATACCGGTTATGGGAGGTCACAGTGAAAGTGTCAATGTAGAATTTGAAGAAGAGTTTGAGTTGGACGAGGTTCGGAATTTGCTTTCAACGGCACCTGGTGTGGTACT
Source organism: Chitinophagaceae bacterium (assembly GCA_044372235.1). Taxonomy (GTDB): domain Bacteria; phylum Bacteroidota; class Bacteroidia; order Chitinophagales; family Chitinophagaceae; genus Pollutibacter. The sequence continues at coordinate 517 of JBILSG010000077.1, read as the reverse complement.
TGTTGACGATCCTGCATCACAGCAATATCCCATGCCGATGGATGCGCATGAACGTGATGAAGTTTTTGTTGGCAGGTTACGCCGCGACGAAACGCAGCCCCGAACATTGAATATGTGGATTGTGAGCGATAACCTGCGAAAGGGAGCTGCAACAAATGCTGTTCAGATTGCTGAATACCTGATGGGTAAGGGGATGATTGGATAAATGGTGGCACAAGGCACAAGGCACGAGAGGGGAAAGTATGAGGCATAAGGCACGAGGCACAAGGCACGAGAGGGGAAAGTATACGGCAGTAGGGAAGAGGCAAGAGTGACAAGTGACTAGTGACAAGTTGTAAGCGTAAAGACCTCATTCCTCACTTGTGCCTTGTGCCTCTTCCCTATTCCCTCATCCCTTGTGCCTCTTCACTTGTGCCTTGTGCCTCTTCCCTCATCATTTCCCCACCATCCCAAGAAACCCGTCTTCGTCCATGATATTGATGGAAGCGATTTTTTTGGCTTTTTCCAGTTTGGATCC
>JBILSG010000076.1:0-8797 GCA_044372235.1 Chitinophagaceae bacterium | reverse complement strand
AATTTCAGTGTAGGTGTGAATATTTTTTTTGAAATCAATAAACACCTTGCGCGTTTGATGTCTGGACAGCCACAGTATGAAATCGATATAAAAGAAATACACCATACCCAAAAAAAAGATGCACCAAGCGGTACGGCCATAACACTTGCTGAACAAGTAATTGAAAATGTACCCCGTAAAGACAGATGGGTAAATACACAATCAATTTCATCAAACGAACTTGGGATTGTGAGCGAAAGAACGGACCCCTACCCGGGATGGCACGAGGTTAATTATCATTCAGATATAGATGAAATCAAGATCGTCCACAATGCATTTAACCGGAATGGTTTTGCACTGGGCGCCGTTCTGGCTGCTGAATTTATTCAAGGGAAAAATGGTATTTTCACAATGAAAGATGTACTTGGTTTTGGAAATTGATGAAAAATGCTGAATAAAAAAACACAATATGCCTTTCAGGCACTCATGTATCTGGCCGAAAACCAAGATAAAGGTCCGGTCTTAATTGCAGAAATTGCAGCTGCTAAAAAAATTCCCCTAAAATTCCTGGAAAACATTTTGCTTGAGCTTAGAAAAGCAGGCATCCTTGAAAGTAAAAAAGGTAAAGGTGGGGGTTATTTCCTAAACCTTCCCCCTTCAAAAATCAGACTGGCTGATATCATACGAAAAATTGATGGTCCAATTGCCATGTTACCCTGTGCCAGCCTTTACTTTTATGAAAGATGCAGCAATTGTGATGAAAAAAACTGCGGTCTGCATGATACCATGATTGAAGTAAGGGACGCTACATTGAAAATCCTGGAAGGTAAAACAGTAGCGGATCTTGTTAAACAATAACCAGAAGGAAACACTTTATTCATCAAAATATTATGGCTGAAGATCTGATAATTTTTAAAGGGAGTAAGAAAGAACAATATGAAATGCTGTTCCCGCAAATCAAGGCATTGCTTGAAGGGGAACCCGATCTCATTGCAAATCTTGCAAACATAGCAGCAGCATTGAAAGAACAATTCAACTTCCATTGGGTTGGATTTTATATTGTAAGAGGCAATGAACTGGTACTAGGTCCATTCCAGGGTCCCGTAGCCTGTACACGCATAAAGCCGGGCAAAGGTGTTTGCGGAACTGCATGGGAACAAAATACTATCCAGGTAGTACCTGATGTCGAGCAGTTCCCAGGACATATTGCCTGCAGCAGTTTATCAAAAAGTGAAATTGTTTTACCACTTTCAAATCTAACCGGTGTGTGGGGTGTTTTGGATATTGACAGCAGTGAATACGCTTCCTTTGACGATGAAGATGTGATTCAACTAAAGAGAATTGTTACATTAATTACTTTCGAGCAATAATTTGATTTCTGCTTCAAATTCTTTCTTAAATATTTCATGGTGAACGCCAGTTGCCGGTCCGGAATAGCCAGCATGTGTTTTTTTCACTGTTCCATCCTTTCCAATAAAAATCATTGATGGAAAAGCTTTTATTGGAGTCATCTGAGGTAGAGTTTTTTCTGTCCTTAGCGTATCCGAAGATAAAACTCCTGTGATCAGCATGGGATACTCAACATCAAACTTGTCTTTAAATCTCCTTAAGTTTCGGCTGGCCTTTGCAAAATCTAGCGTATACTCATATGCCAGTCCGATTACCTCAACACCTCTTTGCTTGTTCTGGCGGTAATACTGACTGAGGAAGGCTGTTTCATCCATGCAATTAGGACACCAAGATCCCATAATCTGAATAACAACCACTTTACCTTTATACCGGTCGTCATTGATACCTACCAGATTACTATCAAGATCTGGAAATGCAAAATCAAGATTACGCACATCACCCCGCAACTGCATGGCAGCAGTGGACTCATCAATAGTCATCTTACTATCTTTTATTGCAGTCCAAGTTTCAAGATATTCCGGTCCGCTTGCAAACACCCCCCTATCTATTGTTCCATTTTCATTCAGGTGTGCACCAAAGAAAAAAGCATGGGTTCCGTCAAAAGTTGATAGAACCATGGAATCACCCGCAACAGTTCCTTCCAGAAACCTGTAGTCTCCTGTTGGTGTAAGAAATGTTCCGGAGATATTGTTACCATTTTGCCTGAACTCTGCAAGAATTTGAGATTGCCTTCCATCAGGCTTATGAAATGTTGCTCTCCATCGGCCATTGAAATCCTTGTTCTTTCCAGGAAGATTTAATACATTTCTACTTCTACCTTTTTCCAAAACCACTGGCATATACTGATCTCCCGTGGCCGTTTTTTTGTACCACTCACCCTGATAACCTGCTTGGCTCACCTTGAGTTTCAACTGTGCTTCAAAAAATGGTAAATCTACCAACAAAGAATCACCCGATTGTTGGATTTGATTGATGAGTATACGCTCAGTATCATTGATGATTGTCCATTGTAATTTCCCAGCAGCCCTTTTCTCTTCTAGGCTAAATACGATATGATAACCATCATTTCGCTTCACTTCAGCCCGATAATATTGTTGTGCGAACAGACTTCCATTCAGCATAACAAATAAAAAAATCAACCGATAGTTCTTTAACTGCATATCAAAAATTTATTGGAGATTTAAAAACATATCTGAAGTCATACGAGCAAGGTCATATTCAGGTATCCAGCCCCAGTGTGTCCGGGCACTGGAGTCATCAATACTTTGAGGCCAGCTGTTTGCAATCTGTTGCCTGTAATCAGGAGCATATGTAATTTCAAATCCGGGTATATGTCCGGTAATTTCTGCTGCGATTTCTGTAGGGGAAAAACTCATGCCAGCCACATTGTAAGAAGTTCTGACTTTTATTTTGGAAGCCGGCGCTTCCATCAGTTCAATTGTGGCCCTGATCGCATCAGGCATATACATCATAGGCAATCGCGTTTCCGCTTCCAGAAAACAGTTGTACCTGCTTTTTTCCCTAGCAGCATGAAATATTTCAACGGCATAATCTGTAGTACCTCCACCAGGTGAAGATTTATAACTGATCAGACCGGGATACCTCAGACTCCTTACATCAACAGCATAACGCTGATGAAAATAATTACACCAGAACTCACCTGCATATTTGCTTATGCCATATACAGTTGTTGGTTCAATAATCGTTTGCTGCGGGCAATCCAATTTTGGCGAGGTGGGCCCAAATACAGCAATACTGCTTGGCCAGTATACTTTATCCAACTTCTCTTCCTTGGCTATATCAAGTACATTCAAGAGTGACTGCATATTCAGATTCCAGGCTAAAGGCGGATTTTTTTCACCAGTAGCCGAAAGAATTGCGGCCAGTAGGTACACCTGTGTAATATTTTGACGGATAATCTGAACATGAAGCATTTCTTTGTTCATTACATCCAGGCTAACATACGGACCAGTTCCACGCAGCAAATCATTCTCTTCCCGCAGATCTGAAGCTATGACATTAGCCCCTCCATATATCTTCCTGAGTGCCAGTGTGAGTTCAACACCAATTTGTCCGCTTGCACCAATGACTAGGATTCTGTCTTTTCTCATCAGGCTTGAGTTTTATTTGCAAATATCGATATTAAAACTGAACCGGGAATAGTTAAAACCCAGTTGATTATCTTTGTAAAATGGAGACATTTCTGAAAGAAAAATTTAAGCATCAGGTTTATGACGAAAGTAGCTTTTTCCTAATTGCCGGCCCCTGCGTAGTTGAAAGCCAGTCCCTTTTAAATGAAATAGCAGAAAGGGTTTCCAGCATATGCCGCAATCTGGGTATCCCCTATATTTTTAAAGCATCTTACAGAAAAGCTAACAGAACAAGTGCTGCATCATTCAGCGGACTGGGTGATGAAACTGGATTGGATCTGTTGCAGTCAACAGGAAAAAAATTTAATCTTCCAACAACCACCGATATCCATTCTGCTGCAGAAGCCTCGCTGGCGGCAGCATATGCTGACATTTTACAAATACCCGCATTTCTATGCAGACAAACTGACCTCCTTGTGGCAGCAGGTGAAACCGGTAAAATCATCAACATTAAAAAAGGTCAGTTTATCAGTGGGGAAGCCATGAAATTTGCAGTGGATAAGGTCAAAAAAACAGGTAATAACAACATCATGCTAACCGAAAGAGGAACAACTTTCGGGTACCAGGATCTGGTAGTTGACTACAGAAATATACCCATCATGCAATCCATAGGAGTTCCTGTAATCATGGATTGCACACATGCGCTCCAACAACCCAATCAAACCTCTGGAGTTACTGGGGGGAATCCTCAACTGATTGGAACCATTGCCAAAGCCTCGATTGCTGCGGGAGCAGACGGACTATTCATTGAAACCCATCCTGAACCTCATAAGGCGTTAAGTGATGGCGCCAATATGCTTAAGCTTGATTTACTGGAACCACTCCTGGAAAAATTAATCAAAATAAGAAAAGCTGTGGTTTAATGATACCGCAATGGGTTTCTGCGCCCCATCCCGATATAACGCTTGACATTCATCCAAAATGCAAGAAAAAAATAAAAAATTACTGGCGATCCAAGGGTTAAACAGGATATGTATATAAAGTATTTTCTAATCGTGAATGTAGGGACACCCATCTTCTCTCCTATACGGGTACACACGCCCAAAACCTGCCATTCTATGAAATTTCTAAACTTATCCATTCCATAAAGATAATTAATCCTATTATTTAATGAACAGTTGGTAAGGGCATTTGAATTGACTAATTTTGCACTGCAAAAGTAAAAATAATAAACCATGGTATTCGATTTAGACCTCATTCGGAAAACCTACCAGGAAATGCCTGCTAAGGTTGATGCCGCCAGGGCTGCTCTCGGCAGACCATTAACACTGGCTGAAAAAATATTGTATGCCCATCTTTGGAAAGGTTCTGAAGTAAAGGATTTTGAAAGGGGTAAAGCCTATGTGGATTTTGCACCAGACAGGGTCGCGATGCAGGATGCAACAGCACAAATGGCTCTGTTACAATTTGACACGACAGGGCGCAAAAAAGTTGCCGTTCCGTCTACCGTTCATTGTGATCACCTCATTGTTGCAAAGGAAGAAAGTAAAACTGACCTGAAAAAGGCTGTCTCTGAAAACGAAGAAGTTTATAATTTCCTTTCTTCGATCTCCAATAAATATGGCATTGGCTTCTGGAAACCAGGGGCAGGTATAATCCATCAGGTTGTACTTGAAAATTATGCATTCCCTGGTGGTATGATGATCGGAACAGATTCACATACCGTAAACGCAGGTGGTTTAGGTATGATTGCCATTGGTGTAGGTGGGGCTGATGCGTGTGACGTTATGGCTGGCTTGAGCTGGGAATTACTTATGCCCAAACTCATTGGTGTTAAACTCACAGGAAAACTGAATGGCTGGGCTTCACCAAAGGATGTAATCCTGAAAGTAGCAGGCATACTTACTGTTAAGGGTGGAACCAATGCCATTGTGGAATATTTCGGGGAAGGTGCTACCAGCATGAGCTGTACAGGTAAAGGCACAATCTGTAACATGGGTGCAGAAGTGGGTGCTACTACCTCTACTTTTGGATATGATGAAAGCATGTCTCGCTACCTCAAATCTACCGGAAGAGCTGAAGTTGCAGAAGCAGCTGATACAATAAAATCTTACCTGACCGGTGATCAGGAGGTATACGAAAACCCTGAAAAATACTTTGACAGGGTAATTGAGATCAACCTCAGCGAGCTCGAGCCACATTTGAATGGTCCGTTTACACCTGACCTGGCTACGCCTATTTCAAAAATGAAGGAAGAAGCCGCTAAAAACAACTGGCCTACAAAAGTGGAAGTTGGATTGATTGGTTCCTGCACCAACTCTTCATACGAAGATATTAGCAGAGCTGTAAGCCTTGCAAAACAAGTGGCTGAAAAGGGACTTAAAACCAAAGCAGAATTCACCATCACACCTGGCAGCGAGCTAGTAAGATACACCATTGAAAGAGATGGTTACCTTGACACCTTCGCGCAGATTGGTGCTACCGTTTTTGCCAACGCCTGTGGTCCTTGTATCGGCATGTGGGACAGAATGGGTGCAGAAAAGCAAGAGCGTAACACCATCGTCCATTCCTTTAACAGAAATTTTGCCAAGCGAGCAGACGGCAATCCGAATACACTGGCATTTGTAGCCAGTCCTGAAATCGTTACTGCCCTCGCAATTGCAGGAGACCTAACCTTTAACCCTCTCACAGATACCTTAATTAACGAACAGGGAGAAGCAGTTAAACTGGATCCTCCAAGCGGTGATGAGCTGCCAACAAGAGGTTTTGCAGTTGAAGATGCAGGTTATCAGGCTCCGGCTGAAGATGGCAGCGGTATTATTATTGACGTAAAATCAGACAGCAAAAGACTTCAACTCCTTTACCCATTCCCGGCTTGGGAAGGTACTGACCTCAAAGGGCTTAAACTGCTAATCAAAGCAAAGGGTAAATGTACCACTGACCACATCTCCATGGCCGGACCATGGCTGAAATTCAGAGGTCATCTGGATAATATCAGTAACAACATGCTCATTGGTGCAGTTAACTTCTTCAACGAAAAGACTGATAATGTAAAAAATCAGCTTACAGGAGAATATGGACCGGTTCCAACTACGCAAAGGGCATACAAGGCTGCAGGAATTGGTAGTATCGTAATTGGTGATGAGAACTATGGTGAAGGTTCTTCAAGAGAACATGCTGCCATGGAGCCACGTCACCTGGGTGTTCAGGTGGTTATGGTAAAATCATTTGCACGTATACATGAAACAAACCTGAAAAAACAAGGTATGCTGGCACTCACTTTTGCCAGAAAAGAAGATTATGACCTGATTCGTGAAAATGACGTTATTGATGTGAACGGCTTAACTGATTTTATCCCGGGCAAATCTCTTAACGTTGTATTGAATCATGACGATGGAAGTCAGGATACCATTGAAGCAAATCACAGCTACAATGAACAACAAATCGAATGGTTTAAGTCTGGAGGTGCACTTAACGTTATCCGTGCAAATTCAAAATAAAAATTGAATTTAATTCATAAGAGAGGGAAGGGATTTGATTATCCTTTCCCTTTCTTTTTTTGTTCATATTCCTGAATTTCCTTGGGAATAGGCTTAAGCGGAGTAACAGGTTTGGGGGACTTTTGACCAGACGCTTCTTTTTCTGGCTGACCAAAAACGAAACGTTCCGTTTTGATTATTGTCCCCATTCCCGGATCATAATGGTTCCAGACACCATGCTTTACCTCAGCTGATTCATGTTTGATGATTTTGATTAAAGTACGTGTAGGATTGTCTAGATCAGGAACTTCGATTGTATCATACGGGTTGGCAGGATCAATAGATTTCCAGCTTTCTTCCCTTAGCAGATCACCTAATCGGGTATAATAAAACTGTTTTCCTTCCCTGAATCCTCCTTTATAATTTTCTCTGGCAATCAAATCACCCATGAGGCTGTATCGGCGCCACTGTCCCTCTTTTCTGTTATACCAATAATACCCTTCTTCTTCATAGCCAGGCTCTCCCCTGACCTCTTCTAACCGGATTACCCAAGGACCTTGCCTGAGTTTTTGCTGATCAATCCTGTTTATCGTATCCCCGTTGGCTGTCAACTGATAATCCGACCAGACTTGTGCTTGTCCAACTGCAGCAAAACAAAAAAGATTAATAAGCAGTGTTAAAAATCGAAGACCTGATTTCACAATAGAATTTTTATATTGCATACTCCTTAAATTTATCAAAAAGGATTCATATCATGTTTAAAGAAAAGTATAAATACGCAATGCAACGCATAATTTTAACAGCAACCGGTCTTTTTAGCATCCTGTTAGTTTCGGCCCAGTTCAAATTTACACCCGGCGAAACCAGACTGAAAAGTCTGCTCGAAAAAAACACCAAGGCTGAGGCCAGTCTCCTTAAAGATATCAGTTTTCGCAATATCGGTCCAACTATCATGAGTGGTCGGGTTGATGATATTGAAGTTAACCCTGCCGACCCTACTGAATTTTATGTAGCATACGCAACCGGGGGACTTTGGCATACTACCAATAACGGACAAAGTTTTAGTCCGATCTTTGATCAGGAGGCAGTTGTAGGTATTGGAGATATTGCTGTAAACTGGAATACAAGAACAATTTGGGTTGGAACTGGTGAAGTAAACAGCAGCCGTTCTTCCTATGCTGGCATTGGTGTTTACAAGAGTAATGACAATGGAAAATCCTGGCAATACCTTGGGTTGCCCGAATCTCATCACATTGGTAAAATTGTATTAAATCCTGCAAACCCTGATATTGCCCTGGTTGCTGTGCTTGGTCATCTATATTCACCCAACCGTGAACGGGGTGTATTCAAGACTATTGATGGAGGTAAATCCTGGAAACAGACACTCTACATTGATGAAAATACTGGAAGTGTGGAAATGGAACTGAACCCGGCGAATCCAAATGAAATATATGCTTCTGCCTGGCACAGAATAAGGAAGTCATGGAATTTTACCGAAGGCGGTAACACATCAGGGATATACAAGAGTATAAATGGAGGCGACACATGGCAGCTGATTTCAGGAGCCACATCAGGTTTTCCGCAAGGGGAAGGCATTGGTAGGATCGGTTTGGCAGTTTACCCAAAAGATCCGACGATTGTTTATGCAGTTGTAGACAACTACAATCTTAAACCTGATACCACCAAAAAAGACACCGGAAGAATTGCCGTAAAGGATCTGAAAATGATGGAGGAAAAACAACTTGCAGCATACAGCGATGTTGCTATAGACCGTTTTTTGAGGATGAACGGGCTCAACGGCCTGTATCCCAATGCCAAAAATTTAAAAGAAGCACTTAA
>JBILSG010000385.1:0-2641 GCA_044372235.1 Chitinophagaceae bacterium | reverse complement strand
ACCATGCTGGACTTGACCAAGATACCAGAAGAGCCAAACAGGAGTCCTGGATTTCAGGTGAAACAAAAATCATTGCCTGCACCAACGCGTTTGGAATGGGCATCGATAAGCCTGACGTGCGGGTTGTTATCCATGCGGATGTGCCAGACTGCCTTGAAAACTACTATCAGGAAGCAGGAAGAGCAGGGAGGGATGGTAAAGCTGCCAAAGCCATACTGTTGTATAACGACCGTGAACTGGCAGAACTACAGCTACAGCCAGATATCAGGTATCCAAGTATGCAAACCATCCGAAAGGTTTACCATGCACTGGCCAATTTCCTGCAGGTTCCAACCGGAGGTGGGGTGAATGTTTCCTATGATTTTGACTTGGAGACATTCATGGGCAGGTTCAAACTAAGCCTCTACGATGTGCTCTACAGCCTGCAAGCCCTCAGGCAGGAACAAATAATATCCTACCTTGAAAACGTCTTTCTTCCTTCCACTGTTCAATTCAATACAGGGCGGGCATACATAGAGGAAATAGAGACTTCTTTCCCGGCTTATGAACCGCTTATCAAAGCCCTGCTGCGATCCTATGCAGGCATTTTAGATCAACCGGTAAGAATCAGTGAACAACAACTGGGCAGGAGACTTTTCAAAGATGTTGAGACTATCCGTAGAGGGCTGACTTTCCTGCATGGAACGGGGCTGATTCTTTATACACCCAGTAAAGATCAGCCGCAGATCAGTTTTTTACAGGGCAGGATACAGACTGATGAACTCAATGTCAATCATGCCAATTACCTGAAAAGAAAAGCGGCATATAAGGCAAGAATTGATAAAATGACCGGATACATTTCAGATTTGGATTGCCGCTCAGTTTACATTGGATCTTATTTTGGAGATGACAACATAGCACCCTGTGGGATATGCGACAATTGCAGGAAAAAAAACCAAAAAGAGCCTGGTTATCCGGAAATGAAAAATTTTATGGATGCGATAAAAATGAAGCTATCAGATAAAACTGATTTTGATTCCCTCCGGGTGGCCCTGCATGCAGACGCTGAACACCTCAAAAAAACACTTGTTTTCATGAAAGATGAGGGAATAATTGTGATGGATTCATTTGGGAGAATTGGCCTAAAATAAAAAAAGGGCCAGGATAGAAATCCAGCCCGTTTAAAATCCAATATCCTATGAAAAACCGATGTAAAAATAAAAACTTTAATAAAAAATGCAAGAAAACGGCGAAGAAATAAAAAAGATAAATCTCAATCTCCTGATTGTCTGCCTATTACGCTTACAGGTCTTCCTCCCTTTCCAGCATTAAAATGGCATTTTGGGGCACAATAAAATATTTGAGGCCTTCATATTCAATTTCGGTAGCCCCATTCATGAGAAAAATAGCGATATCTCCTTCCCTGGCCTGCAAGGGTATGTATTTCACTTTCTCATCATCAGATTTCCACACCTCATCCTCTACAGGAATGGGTATTACAAATCCCGGTCCGGTCTTAATAACAACACCCTGTTGAACTTTCTCACGTTCCTGAACTCCGGGGGGCAAATACAACCCGCTGGCTGTCTTTTCATTGGGCCTGGAAGGCCTGATCAAAACCCTATCCCCTATGATAATGATTTTCTTAAATGTATTTTCTGAAGTAAGGTGCATGGATAGTATTTTTGCTATGAAAGTGCAGCAAATTTCAAATTTCATGCCTGTTTAACAAAATTTTATTGGCATGATCTCTGTTTTGTCGCAGTTAATAATTTTATTTGTCTAAAACCTAAGCATATGTCTACCGCTGTTAAACCAAGGATTCTACTTTGTGAAGATGACCCTAACCTTGGCATCGTTTTAAAGAACTTTCTTGAGCTGAATGAATTTGAAGTTGTATTGGAAAGAGATGGAAGATTGGGACTGGCAGCATTCCAGCGGGAGAAATTTGATATTTGTCTGCTTGACGTGATGATGCCCAAAATGGATGGATTTGCGCTGGCAAAAGAGATCAGAGACATCAATGAAGACATTCCATTGTTCTTCCTTTCTGCCAAGTCTATGAAAGAAGACCAGATAAAGGGCTATAAACTGGGTGCAGACGATTACATCACAAAACCTTTCGATACTGAGTTACTGTTACTCAAAATCAAGGCTATCCTTAAGCGAAATGAAGAACAGCATAAGGAACAGGAAAATACTGAATATGACCTGGGTATCTATCATTTTGTTCCAAAACTCCGGAAGCTTTCCTCAGCAAATGGTGAAGTAACCTTGTCTCCCAAAGAAAATGAACTGCTCAAAATGTTGAGTGAGTATAAAAACGACAAGCTGGAAAGAGAACTGGCTTTGAAAAAGATCTGGGGTAACGACAACTACTTCAACGGAAGAAGCATGGATGTTTATATTGCTAAACTTCGGAAATACCTAAAGGATGACCAAAATGTTGAAATTGTCAACATCCACGGTGAAGGTTTCATGCTGGACATCAAATAATCCCCAATTATTATTGGAAAGCTGAGTTCAGAACAGCAGATTATCCTGTGGTTTAAATGGCTTTCTACCAAGGTGGTCATATGCTTTTGCAGTTACCTCCCTGCCACGGCTGGTACGCTGAAGGAATCCTTCCTGAATCAGAAATGGCTCATAAACATCTTCCAGG
>JBILSG010000075.1:0-8850 GCA_044372235.1 Chitinophagaceae bacterium | reverse complement strand
GGGTAACCCTGCAGCGACAGCTGCTCCAGCACCTGCTCAGTCTGCTCAGTCTGCTCCGGCATCAACTCCGGCTGCAGCCCCGGTAACTGTTGCTGCTCCAGCTCAACAAACAGACGGACGCATCAAAGCATCTCCCCTTGCCAAAATGCTTGCAAAAGACAAAGGAATTGACCTTGGTCAGGTTGCAGGATCAGGTGATGGTGGCAGAATTATCCGCAAAGACGTGGACAATTTCACACCTGCAGCACATGTAGCAGCGCAAGCTCCTGCTGTTCAGGCAGCTGCCCCTGCTCGCACCATCACAACAGGTCAGGAAGGTTTTGTTGATACCCAGCTGACCTCCATGCGTAAAACTATTGCCCGCAGACTGGGTGAAAGCATGTTTACAGCTCCTCATTTCTACCTGAAAATGGACATCTGTATGGACAATGCCATCAAGGCAAGGGCCCAGATGAATGAGGTAAGTCCAACAAAGATATCTTTCCAGGATATGCTCATCAAGGCTTCTGCACTCGCCCTGAAAAAACACCCTGCTGTCAACAGCAGCTGGATGGGAGACTTCATCAGAACCTATGACCATGTGCACATTGGTTCAGCCATTGCACTTCCTGAGGGTCTTATTGTTCCGGTGCTGCGTTTTGCCGACCAGAAATCTCTTTCCCAGATTGCATTGGAATCAAAAGAGTTATACGACAAGGCCAGGAATAAAAAAATCCAGCCTGCCGATTTCACAGGAAATACTTTCACCATTTCAAACCTGGGCATGATGGATATTGATGAATTTACTGCAATCATCAATCCGCCAGATAGCTGCATCCTCGCAGTTGGAAAAATCAGGGAAGTTGTGATTAAAAAAGGTGACGGATTTGGTACTACCCAAATGATGAAACTGACACTAAGCTGCGATCACAGAAGTGTGGATGGTGCAGTAGGTGCTTCTTTCCTGCAAACACTTAAAAAGTATATGGAAAATCCGGTTACCATGCTGGTTTGAGTACATCAATAAACCTGAAAAAGCCGGCCTTAAACCGGCTTTTTTTATATGCTGAATGATGAAAAGAAAAACCCTCGTTATTGGAGCCTCTGCAAGAGAATCTCAATACAGCAACATTGCAATCAGACAATTGAGAGAAAAAGGTCATCCCGTGGTTGCATTTGGCAGAGAGACATGCACCATCGCAGATGTTGGCGTAGAAACTGTTTTTCCGGTTGATCAGGACATTGACACGGTAACGCTATACCTGAACCCTGAACGTCAGCAAGCATTTTATGAGCAAATAATTAACCTGCACCCTGAGCGGATCATTTTCAATCCGGGAACGGAAAACCCCGAACTGGCCAACCTGGCAACTGAAAATGGGATAGAAGCTATCGAAGCATGCACCCTGGTGATGTTGTCTGTTGGCAACTACTAAAAACGATTTTGCGTAATTTCTGCAACCTATTACTTACACTTCTTAAGTAGTAATACCCAATTTATCTGAATAACTACGCGGAATGTACGAATCCGCATTTATCCAGCGTTTCAACTATACAGCAAGCTGATCAGTCAGCAACTGGCCCGTTTTTAATCCAATATCCAACCTTATTTCTCCCATCCATTGAACACATTGTAAAGGGGTTTTGCCAATCGCATCACCCCTTTATCTTATCTGCTTATCTTTGTGATATGGAAACAACAAGTGTGAGGGTTCGGTTTGCTCCCAGTCCAACAGGTGGACTGCACCTTGGAGGTGTAAGAACAGCCCTTTTCAACTATCTTTTTGCGAGGAAACACAATGGCAGCTTTGTACTTCGGATTGAAGATACAGACCAGACAAGGTTTGTTCCCGGTGCAGAGCAGTACATCATAGACTGTCTGAAGTGGTGTAACATTGCCCCTGATGAAGGTCCGCACCTCGAAGGCAATTTTGGCCCATACAGACAAAGTGAACGTAAAGCAACATACAGGCAATACGCTGAACAGCTGATCAGCCAGGGTAATGCCTACTATGCATTTGATACCCCAGAAGAGCTGGAGAACATGCGAAACAGGTTCAGGACAGAAGCCAACCCATCCCCGCAATATGATGCCCGGGTTAGGATGGAAATGAAGAATTCCCTTACCCTAACCAGCGATGAATTGCATCAAGAACTGGAAAAAAAGACACCGTATGTCGTCCGCATAAAAATGCCTGCTGGCAGAGAAATACTGCTGAATGACATGATTAGAGGCGAAGTACGTTTTCAGACAGACCAGGTAGATGATAAAGTATTACTCAAGGCAGACGGAATGCCTACTTATCACCTTGCTGTAGTAGCAGACGACTATGCCATGCAGATCACCCATGCTTTTCGTGGTGAGGAATGGTTGCCCTCTGCACCTGTACATGTGATGCTCTGGGAATACCTGGGCTGGAAGGAAAAAATGCCTGAATGGGCGCATTTGCCACTGATATTGAAACCTGACGGACAGGGCAAACTGAGTAAAAGAGATGGTGACAGGCTGGGTTTCCCCGTATTTGCGATGGATTGGAAGGATCCGAAAAGTGGAGATATAGCCAAAGGCTTCAGGGAAATGGGCTTTCTGCCTGAAGCATTTGTGAACATGCTTGCCATGCTGGGCTGGAATGATGGCAGTGGTGAAGAAATCTTTAGCCTTGCAGAACTGGCAGAGAGATTCAGTATTGAAAGAATTCAAAAAGCAGGAGCAAAATTCGACTTTGAGAAAGCCAAATGGTTCAATCAGGAATGGATTAAAAAATCTACTGTTGAAACGCTGCTACCCCTTGTTAGGACAACCCTTCAGGAAAATGGCATAGAAGCAGCAGAAGAAAGGCTCGGAACCATAATTCCCATGGTTAAAGACAGGTGCCAGTTGCTCAATGATTTTGTTCAGCAATCAGCATATTTCTTTCAGGACCCGCCAAAGCCTGAACTTGAACTCATCAAGCCCAAATGGGACAGTAATAAAACCGCTTTTTTTGAAGGGTGGCTTGAAAAAATACAGGATACTAATGCTGATAACCCGGCAGCTTTGGAAACTGAGTTCAAGGAAATGGCATCCGCAGCACAACTGAAGGTCGGAGAGCTTCAACTGCCGCTCAGAATCATGCTTGTAGGTGGTAAATTTGGTCCACCTGTTTTTGAAATCATTGCATTGATTGGCTTAGAAGCAACCCGGAGAAGGGTAAAAAAAGCACTTAGCGGATTAGCCTGAATACCTGAATATGAATGAAAAAAATATCCAAAGGCCCGTTCGGGTGCTGATTGCGAAAGTTGGACTAGACGGACATGACCGTGGAGCCAGGGTGATTGCAACAGCCTTAAGAGACCTGGGCATGGAAGTGATTTATACCGGACTCCGACAAACTCCCGAAATGGTTGTACAGACTGCATTGCAGGAGGATGTTGATGTCATCGGTATAAGTATTTTATCAGGAGCGCACATGACCGTCTTCCCGAGAATAATGGAATTGATGAAGCAGAACCAGCTGAATGATGTGTTACTTACCGGGGGTGGTATCATACCAGAAAAAGAAAGGCTACAGCTTGAGGCAAATGGTGCAGGTAAGTTATTTGCACCAGGAACAACAACAAGTGAAATAGGAACTTATATTACCAACTGGGTAAAAGATAATCGTCCGTTTTAATTTATCCCTTTTACAATCAATAGCATTGGCAGTAAAGATGAACATTTATTAACTTTGCATATCAAATTTTCAATATGGAATACAGGATCGAGAAAGATACAATGGGAGAAGTAAAAGTGCCTGCAAATGCCTATTTCGGAGCTCAAACCCAGAGAAGCATTGAGAATTTCAAGATTGCGCAGGACATCAACAGGATGCCTAAAGAGATTATCCGTGCATTTGCATACCTCAAACATGCTGCCGCTCTCACCAATATGGAAGCCGGAGTGCTTTCAGAAGATAAAGCCAAATCCATAGCACTGGTATGTAATGAAATACTGGAAGGTAAACTTGACGACTATTTTCCACTTGTTGTATGGCAGACAGGAAGCGGAACACAGAGTAATATGAATGTCAATGAAGTGATCGCCTACAGAGGTCATGTGCTCAATGGAGGCTCACTTGCAGACAAGGAGAAAACCCTGCATCCCAATGATGACGTGAACAAGTCCCAGTCATCCAATGACACCTTCCCTACTGCCATGCATATTGCAGCATACAAGCTGCTGATTGAAAACACCATTCCGGGAATTGAAAAACTGAGGGATACCCTTGCAGCGAAGAGTAAATCATTTATGCATGTTGTCAAGATTGGCAGAACACATTTCATGGATGCTACACCATTGACACTGGGTCAGGAGTTCAGCGGCTATGTGTCCCAGCTCAACCACGGTTTAAAAGCTATCCATAACAGCCTAAGCCACCTGTCTGAACTGGCACTCGGAGGCACTGCTGTAGGAACAGGCATCAATACACCCGAAAATTATGCTGAAAATGTAGCAAAGCACATTGCTAATCTTACAGGGTTGCCATTTGTTTCTGCAGAAAATAAATTTGAAGCCCTTGCAGCCCATGACGCCATTGTAGAGTCACATGGCGCACTGAAAACAGTAGCTGTGAGTCTGATGAAAATAGCCAACGATATCCGCATGCTTTCATCCGGACCCAGAAGCGGCATTGGTGAACTATTTATTCCCGATAATGAACCGGGCTCATCAATCATGCCGGGAAAAGTAAATCCTACACAATGTGAGGCACTGACCATGATTGCAGCCCAGGTACTTGGTAACGATGTTGCCATCAATATAGGTGGTGCAACCGGACATTTTGAGCTGAATGTATTCAAGCCTATGATGATTTACAACTTCCTCCACAGTGCCAGGCTCATTGGAGAAGGTTGCGTGAGTTTCAATGACAAATGTGCAGCCGGTATTGAACCCTTGTATGAAAATATTGAGAAGCACCTCAATAATTCACTCATGCTGGTAACAGCCCTGAATACAAAAATTGGATATTATAAATCAGCTGAAATTGCCCAGAAAGCACACAAAGAAGGAACAACATTAAAAGCTATGGCAGTCAAACTCGGTTATCTGACCGAAGAAGAGTTTGACGCCTGGGTAATTCCTGGTGATATGGTTGGTAAACTGAGTTAAACTAACCCAGGTCTATCTCTGTGTTGTCTCCAATATTCAGGGTTCGGGTCTCCCCTTTGATTTCAGTATCAGATCCAATCAAAGAATCGTTGAGTACCACGTCATAGAGCTTAGAAAAAGAGCCTACGATAGAGTCCTTTACAATAGAATATTGAATCAGTGTTTGCTCTCCAATGGTTACATTAGGACCAATTATGGCATTGCTGATCTGACAACCAGGAGCAATTCTTACTGGCGGAACAATGATTGTATTTTCAAAGTTTTCCTGTCCGCTCACTTCACTCCCCCATTTCCTGAGCAGGGTTGCATTGCTCTCAAGCAGGGTTTCCTTTTTGCCGCAATCGAACCAGTTGGTCACTTTTAGCGAGCTGAAACGCTCTCCAGAAGCAATCATACAATCCAGCGCCGGAGTCAGCCCCATCTCATCATCTTCACTGCCGCAAACCTTCATGACCTGTTCGAGACACCTGAACATCATATCAGAATCAGCAATTTTATAGATGCCTACAAGTGCATTGTTTGTTCTTGGAATCTGTGGTTTCTCAATAACCCGGGTAACGGCACCTGTTTCATCAGTCTCTGCAACACCAAACTCCCTCGGATCATCTACTTTCTTGATACAAAGCACAGATCCTGGTCTGGACATCATTTCTGCAACGTTGTATTCACAGATGGTATCCCCCAGCGTGATAATCAGCTCGTCATGTTGCACTGCATCTTTACAGAGATAAACTGCGTGACCAAGTCCCTTCCGCTCATTCTGGTGAATGATGGTAATATTGAGGTGAGGATAATTGGTTTTGGCATAATCCATTATTTTATCCCCAAGGTATCCAACAACCAGGATGAATTCAGTTACCCCAACATCCGCCAACTGCTCAATAATATAACTCAATACAGTTTTCCCGGCAACAGGAATCAATGCTTTGGGCTGGGTATAAGTATGGGGCCTGAGTTTTGTACCCGCCCCTGCAACTGGTATGATTGCTTTCATGATTTTTGTTTTTGCTTAACGCTGGCTGGCAATCAGCAGGTTAAGATCGGTGTATTTCAGGTTAAAACGCTGACTGAGATGAAAATTAGTCAGTGACCCCTTGAAAAGGTAAATACCGTTGCGGATATTCAGCTGATGCCAAACGAGTTTTTCCAAACCTCCTTCATCGCCGATTGTCATCAGCAAGGGCATTAAAACATTGCTGATTGCCTGTGAAGCAGTTCTGGCAAAACCAGAAGGAATATTGGGAACCCCGTAATGAATAACTCCATATTTGGTAACAACAGGTTTATCATGTGAAGTTACTTCAGCTGTTTCAAAACATCCACCCCTGTCAATACTTACATCCACAATCACACTACCCGGCCGCATCTGTGAAACCATCTCTTCAGTAACAACAACAGGCGTTCTGCCGGTATGTGAAGTGAGCGCTCCTACCGCCACATCACAAGATTTAAGTTGTTTTGCAAGTATTTTAGGTTCCAACACAGAAGTCCAAAGCCGCACGCCGATATTGTTCTGCAGCCGCTTTAATTTGTAGATATTGTTATCGAACACTTTCACACTGGCCCCCATGGCGAGGGCAGTTCTGGCGGCATACTCCCCCACAATACCCGCACCTATGATGATGACTTTGGTCGGCGGAATACCGGATATGCCTCCCAGCAACATCCCTTTGCCATTATTGGCACTGCTGAGGTACTGACCGGCTATCAGCATGACCGAACTGCCGGCGATTTCACTCATGCTTCTCACAATAGGATTATGCCCAGACTCATCCTTCAGGTTTTCAAAGGATAGTGCAGTTATCCTTTTTTCCATCATCTTTTCCAGAATATGGGTCTTCATGACCGGAAGATGTATTGGAGAAATGATGGTCTGACCAATTGAAAGCATGGGCAATTCCTCATCTGAAACAGGTGCAGATTTTACAATCATGTCGTTTCGGAATACTTCCTTTTTATCATGGAGGATGATGGCACCTGCCTCAGCATAATCATTGTCAGAAAAATGAGCCCCGGTTCCCGCTCTGGATTCTACCGAAACAGCATGACCATTGTTAACGAGCACACCAACAGCATCTGGTGTTAAGGCAATCCTGTTCTCCTGAAAGGCATTTTCCCTGGGTATAGCAATGGTGAGCGCTGCTGCAGCGGGTCTGATATCCAGGGTCTCCTCCAAAGGATCATAGCTGAACGCATTACTTACAAATGGCTTCCTGGGCATTGATAAACAATTAAATACAAGTTAGTCATTTTTCATGGGATATAACCCGCAAATGACGTTCCTCAGGTCCAACAACAGTCAAATTCACCTCGAGGCGTCTTGCAGGAATTAACTCCCATCCCCTAGATGGCCATTCAACCAAACAAATTGCACCACTGAACAAATACTCCTCCAAACCTGCATCAATTCCTTCCGCAACAGATTTGAGCCTGTACAAATCGAGGTGATAAATGGCATTCCCTATCGGCAAGTCTGAAGCCTCATATTGGTTAACGAGGGCGTAGGTAGGACTGCTTACCGTGTCTTTTACACCCCAGCTATTGCACAAAGCTGCAATAATGGTTGTTTTGCCAGCACCCAGGTCACCCTCAAAAGTACAAATACCGTAATCCACTACCAGTGAAGCCAGTTGACCTGCAACTGAGCCTAAATCATCCCTGAAATAGCTAATATCCATCATAATCATGAATGCAAAGATAATTTAATCAGTAAATTCGTAGTATGGAGACGATACAGTGGAAAGTAGACGGTATGACCTGTGCAAACTGTGCACTGACCATCAACAAGTACCTCGACAAGCAAGGGATGAAAAATGTACGCGTAAACCCACTTGATGCCGAAGTCACTTTTGACATGTTAGAAGCAGCCCCTGTTAATGAACTTATCAAAGGCATTGAGGGACTTGGCTACCAGGTAACCGAAGGCAGTCAGGTAACTGGAGCACCTAAAAAAGGTTTTCTGCACAGCCAGACACAAAAATTACTTTTTTGCCTGCCATTCACGCTGGTGCTCATGCTGCATATGTTTGAGTCCTGGATACATATTCACTGGCTCATGAACCCCTGGATTCAACTATCGCTTTCTATTCCTGTTTACCTGGTTGGTATGTCGTTTTTCGGGAAAAGTGCTGTCATTAGCCTGAAAAACAAAATGCCCAACATGAATGTACTGGTAGCGCTGGGCGCAACAGCAGCGTTCTTCTACAGCCTTACAGGCACCTTGATCGGACGTGGGGAGGAATTCCTTTTTTATGAAACTGCAGCTACCATCATAACCCTTGTTTTTTTTGGCAACTACCTGGAAGACCGTTCCATGCAGTCAACACAGCGTGCCTTGAAAGCCCTTATGAAGTCCCAAAAAGTCATGGCCAATATGATAGCTTTTGATGAAAATCATCAGGAGGTAATTTTCCCAATCGAAAATACACAACTCAAGGTAGGCGACCTCATCCTTATCCGAAGCGGTGAACAGGTTCCAATTGATGCAAAAATCCTGTGGGGCGACGCGCACGTCAATGAATCCCTGCTCACAGGGGAAAGCATCCCCATACACAGGCAGGCTAAAGATAAAATCATCGGTGGCAGTGTGCTCGAGTCAGGCTCCGTCAAAGCTCAGGTTACTGCCACTGGCAATGATACAGTTTTGTCGGGCATACTGCAGCTGGTAAAACAGGCTCAGGGGGAGAAGACCCCAATCCAGCACCTGGCAGACAAGATAAGTGCGGTTTTTGTTCCCCTTGTAA
>JBILSG010000384.1:0-2661 GCA_044372235.1 Chitinophagaceae bacterium | reverse complement strand
GCAAAAATTGCACGGATGTTGGCATCCCTATGCTTTCGATTGATGGTTTCAAAACGTTGCTTTTCGCGGGATTCTGCCGTAAATGCCTGAATAATTTGCATGCCGGAAATATGTTCCTGAACAAATGCATTCAGTGATGCAACTGCATTTCTAACCTGTGTGAAAGACCTGTTTACACTCTCCTTAAAAAAATAGGTGGCAATAATCATGAGTGGAAAGGGAATCAGACAAACCAGTGTTAACTGCCAATCAGTGTAAAACATAGCACCCAGAATAGCTACTATAGAGAGAAAGTCTGCGAGAATGGGCACCAGTCCTTCTGCAAAAATGTCGTTTATAGACTCAATATCATTGATTGTTCTGGTCGTGAGTGTGCCAATTGGCGTCTGATCAAATTGACGCAGGTTTAAATTCAGTATCTTCTGGTATACGGCCACCCGCATATCCTTCACTACGCTGTGTCCCATCCAGGAAGTGAGGTAAGAAAAGTAAAAACGAAGAACTGCTTCAACTACAAGAATAATGAGTTGAAAGATGGTTACAACTATTAGGAAGTCAAGAACAGGCTGATAATCAGACTGACCGGCTTCATTTACCCTAGCAAGTGTTTTATTGATAATAAGTGGGCGAAGAGGGGTAAGTATGGCAAGTGTCAGGGTAAGGACTACAGAGACCCGAAACTTTCCTGCATAAGGTTTTGCGTAGGAAAATATGCGCAGCAGTAAGCTGAAATCAAATATTTTTTTTTCCTTCTTTCCGATATCTCCACTCATAATTCCATGCTGCTTTGCTGTTTTTCCCAATTGCGGAAGGCTTTGATAAATAATGCGCCAAGATTCTGATGTGGTGGTATATAATTATCCAGCCTTTCACGCGCATAACCGTCGCGCAACTGGGCTAAAAGTTGTTTCCATACCCTCACCCAATTCACGCCATTGCCTGTTCTCAGCGACTCATTGATTATCCGCAATACGGGTTCATTAACCAATCTGGTTCCAACTTCTTTGGAAGAAACGATATGTGCATCCGGACAAACAGCCAGTACAGCATCGAGATTCTGGTAACTACCACACGAACCCAGAATAACAACCTTGGATGACTCAGGCAACTGCTCAAGTGTATATTTCAGGTGATAACTGTGACCCCGGTGAACAACAATGGAAGGATGCAGATTACTGTCTGCCAGATTTTGCGACAACCTCAACTGGGCCCTGGCATCCAAATCATCACCACCGGAATTATCATGTGGTATGTTGGCATAGATCCTTACCGCTTTTCCTGTTCTGGCAATAATTTCCACCCAATCCTCCCGCTGAATCAGCTGCCATTCTTTTCTCCCACGAAACAAACTCAGAAAATTATGAAAGGACTCTATCCCGTCTTTATCTCCGTAAAAAAAAAGTTGCTCCACAACCATCCCGGCAGAATCAGCCAATTGCGCGTTTGAGAGTCCGTATACAGGAGGAATCTTATATTTCAACATCAGTGATTTGGCACTGTCTGCAGTTGACCGGAATATGGTTTGTAAAATATCGTAAATGGCCATCCCCCGGTAATTGTTTTTTCGCGTTTGCAGTTCAAGTTGCAGGGAGATTTCCTGACTTATCCGCTTGGTGACTTCACTGTTTTCAATACTTGCATAGGAATCCGCAACATCCACTGCATTTTCAAGACTCAGACCCTGTTCCAGGCCCTTCACAAAAGACCTCATGAGCAAATTGGCATTCATATCAGGCATTGAAGCAAGAAAATGATCCAGTTTGTTATAACCTGCAGCCATGCGGATAAACTTTCGGAACCGGTCGTATTGAACACTTTGCAGCAGGCTGTCTCCTGAAGCATTTCCCAACAGCGACATCAACTTGAGGTAAACACCGCTATAACTTGATGTGTAGAGTATGTCTTCTCCATTGACAATTATATAATACAACGCTGTCATTGATAACGGATCAATCACTTTGAATCTTTCTGCCGGAGGCTCATCGTGAAGCGCGTTGATTTCATTGATATAGAACTCCTCTGCTTTTTTCCTGATAAGCACGTTAATCTCCTTGAGCGACATCTCACTCACACCTGAACCCTTTTGAAGATACTGTTGCAGCGTGGATACCAGTAGTGCAAAATACCTGTTATCATCCTGCAATTCATGCTTGATGCTATCGATAGTTAATTCACCAAGCAGGATGGAAGGTAAGAATGGATAAATCAAGCGGGCCTTGGGCTCTGTTGCAATGCGGGCAACTGTGCTCACAAGCGGATCGCTGACCTGCTGAATCCTTCTGCCTACTTCAGTGCCTGTAGCGGAAGCATAGTTATAAAAATCAGCTGGAAATTCACCTGCAGCCCGGATAAGCAAAGAATCGGCAAAAGGCTGATTCAGGTATGACTGTATTGTAGACAAAATCTTGTCTGGATTCAGCTCAATAAACTGCCTGTATATCAAAACCCTTATTTGATCCAACTCCTTGTTATCAAAGAAAACGGTCTGATTGTTGAAAATGAAATCATTTACCCGGTAGGAAAAACTAGACAAGGGTGTTATCAATGACTCTCCGGTAAAGTCGAGATTCATATAGACGATAAAAGCCTCCAGTGACTCCGCCATCGACTGGAATGTTATCTGATTACTTTGAAGGGCCTCAGGCAATTGCCACAATAGCT
>JBILSG010000383.1:0-2664 GCA_044372235.1 Chitinophagaceae bacterium | reverse complement strand
GATTGTTTTTCATCGCATTTGCCATCAAAATGCCTGTTTTTCCCTTCCATACCTGGCAGCCAGAAGCTTACGAAGAGGCTCCGACTCCTGTAACAATGGTGTTAAGCGGCGTGATGGTGAAAATGGGACTTTTTGGTGTTTTGAGGTGGTTATTGCCCATGTTCCCACTTGCTGTCAAAGAGTTTAATACGGTAATTGTAATTGTCATTGTAGCGGGAATGGTATATGCATCATTTATTGCTATATACCAAGATAGCATTAAGCGACTTATTGCATATTCATCTATTGCCCATATTGGACTTATGGCAGCTGGTGCTTTTACACTGAAGGACAGTGCCATTCACGGACTAACTTTGCAGATGTTCAACCATGGAATCAATATTGTGGCATTGTGGGTTGTGGCTGATATTGTGGAACGCCAGACAGGAGCCACCCGTATATCTCAACTAGGTGGTATTGCCCGCAAAGCGCCAATCCTTACAATTTTTCTTGTGATAGCAGCTTTTGCCAATATTGCCTTGCCACTCACCAATGCATTCGTGGGTGAACTGATGATCTTCAATGGTTTGTTCCAGTTTAAACCATGGATCGCCGCATTTGCGGGATTGAGCATTATCCTTTCTGCCGTATATACATTAAACATGGTTAAAAATGTTTTCTACGGAGAGCCAGTTGCGGCAACTTCCACCTTCACAGACATCAACAGGATTCAAGGTCTCGCACTTACGGTGCTTACTGTTTTGATTTTTGTAGTAGGTGTTTATCCCGATCCTTTCTTTAAATTAATCCATGAAACGGTTGGATTGATTGTAAATAAATATGTTACCATCTAAAATATTCTTTGGTTTATGAATGCAATAATTGTAGCTGCTTTGTGGGGTGTACTGATGATGTATGCCGGATTCGTTGCCAAAGGCAGGTCAACCAACCTGCTTGCGGTAACAGGTGTTATTGTTTTGCTTGTGGTGAATTGGCTTGAATACCTCGGACTTACAATTTTCAATATCGATACAAAAGGCATGCTTGTTTACAACAGTTTCGGACTGCTGTTCAATGAAGTCATTTTGTTTGCTACACTCATGTATTTCCTCCTTTCAGGTCAGGAGTTGGGCAAGAGCAACAAGACACCTTCTGATTTATATGCGCTGATATTTTTTATACTCGCGGGAATTGCCATAATTGCAGGCTTCAAGTCTTTGCTCATGTTGTTCATAGGTATCGAAATTGTATCGATCCCCCTTTATGTATTAGCCGGTAGTGCCAAAACAAACCTCAAATCAAACGAAGCTGCGTTGAAATATTTCCTGATGGGTTCTTTTTCAACTGGACTGATGCTGATGGGTATTGCATTTTTATATGGAGATGCGGGTACTTTTTTCCTCGAAGGGATCAATGCAGGCATGGGTATTATCACTCCGATGAAAGGCATTGGACTAGTACTCTTACTGGCTTCTATGTCTTTTAAAGTTTCTGCTGCGCCATTCCATTTCTGGACACCGGATGTATACGATGGGAGTCCCACCGTTTTTACATCTTTCATGGCAACCATTGTTAAATCTGCAGGATTCTTTGCTTTCCTTAAACTTTTTGAATCCGCATTTGGTAACATACATCGTGAGTGGCAAACCTTGATGGCTGTAATTGTGCTTTTAACCCTGGTTATTGGCAATGTTACTGCGGTATTTCAGCAAAGTGTTAAGCGGATGCTCAGCTATTCCTCCATCGCGCAGGCCGGCTTCATGCTACTTGGTATTTTTGCCCTTAATGTCTTTGCCAAACAGGGAATGATACTCTATTTTGCAGCATACAGCCTTGCCACTATTGCAATTTTTGCTGTGCTCGCCAGGTTTAAAGATGACTCAATAGAATCATTCAATGGATTTGCCCGGAGGCAGCCTTTGGTTGCTATGTCATTATTGGTTTCTTTTTTATCACTGGCAGGTATTCCACTCACGGCCGGTTTTTTTGCAAAATATTTCATGTTACTGGCAGTATTAAAGGATGCAACCATGCTATGGCTCGTAGTAGTAGCTATCCTGTGTGCTGCAGTGAGTGTTTATTATTATTTCAGGGTTATTCAGGCCATGTATTTCAAAGACCTAACTGCAGACCAGGAACAGCAGCAGTTGCCTGAATTTAACAGGGCTTTCAAAATAATTATTTTGATCAATTCATTGTTGATTCTTGCTTTGGGTATTCATCCAGACTGGCTGACAAACCTGCTATGATCGTTTTCAAGGCTTAATTTACTCCGTTCATCAAACTTTTTGATGACTCACCCATTGTTTGCCTAATTTTAGGGAATGAAACCATTGGATAACCTGGTGCTGGCCTGGAGAACGGTGCGCGCCAATAAGCTAAGGACAGGCATAACTGTGGCCATTATCGCATTTGGCATCATGGCCCTTGTTGGCATATTTACAGCCATCGAAGCGATGAATGAAAGCCTGCGGGATAGTTTTTCAACCATGGGCGCCAATGCCTTCAGCCTCCGGTTTAAGGAGCGAAGAATCGGCTTTGGCAGGGGTGCTGAGGTTTCTAAGACCAATACTAAAAATCAGCGAAGGGAAAGAAAATCAAATACAGGAAAGATAATTACTTACCATCAGGCTCAGCTGTTCAAGCAGTTGTACCAGTTTCCCTCAGCAGCAGTAAGTATTGGTC
>JBILSG010000074.1:0-8883 GCA_044372235.1 Chitinophagaceae bacterium | reverse complement strand
ATAGTGAAATGCATTTATTTTGAGTAAATGGCAAGGCTAAAGGCATTTTGAGAATTGACTGTATATTTACTTTTAATTTACCTTGAAAATACCTGCTGTCATATTTGCCAGTTTGTACCTGTCCATAGGTATTCATGCCAGTGCTGGTCCATCCCCTGGTGATTCACTAACCGTCATTCTTTTACGGGATACTGCGTTTAAAAATTTTGCCATCAATCCAACTAAAGGTCTTCTCTTTGGAGACTCTGCCCTCAAGCTCTCCAAAAAAATTCACTGGACAAAAGGAGAACTTATTTCTTACCAAGCCATCGCAGCTAATTATTGGGCATTAATGGATTACCAAAGAGCAATTTATTATTATGAACAGGCTTTTGCACTGGCAAAATCATTAAACGACAAGGAACAAATGGTGCATTCTCGTATTCAGATTGGTACCTGCTATACTGGAATGAAACAATTCGAAAAGGCATTAAATACTTATGAAACTTCTCTTCAAACAGCAAGGATACTTAACTCAGAAAAGCATATAATCAGTTGTTATTTCAGTATGGCTTATTGTCTGAATAACCTCAATCGGCATACTGAAGCGATTCAATACCTTGAGCTACTGCTTGTGCAACCTTCAGTACTGAATAACCTGAGGCAAAAATCATTTGTTCATCAGAACTTTATTGATGTTCTTACCAAAATGAACAAGCCAAGGAAAGCCTTGGAACATGTGGATAGCGTATATTCCATTGGGGCCAAATTGAATGAAAAAGATTTACTGGTGAATGCAGCAAAATTTCGTGGGGAAATCTTTGCCACCTTATTGCAATACGACAAAGCAGTAAACAAATTACGCGATGCCATCGGCATGATGGGTAATGTTGATAATCATGCAGACAAGGGAAAACTGGCCATCCTTTGGAACATGCTGGCGGGTATTTACAAACAACAATGTAATTCCCGAAAAGACCCGAATACACTTCTGCTGGCAAAACAGGCCTATTCCAATGCCATTGAGCTTGCTTCATCCATCAACGAGTGGCAGATTCTTTCAAATGCCTATGCAGGCCGTTCCGATACAGAGCAGGCCCTGGGTCATCATCTGCATGCCTTGAATGATTATAAATACCATGAGGCTGCACGTGATTCAATCAACAACCTGGAAAAGGAGAACATGCTGCGCCGTACAGAACTTGACCACGAGTTCAACAAGTGGCAAGACTCCCTGCGCATCATCAACATGATGCAGGAAAAACAATTGGTGCAACAGCAAGAAAACAGCAGATTGCAGCTCAGTCAAACCCTCTATGGATGGATCATATCCGTGCTTTTGCTGGGTGCTATAGCCGGCGTTTTATTGTTTCGTAAACGGATTCAGCACATCCGGATAAAACACCTGCTGTCTATGAAAGAAAATGATGCTACCTTGAAGGAAGCGGCCTTACAAACGCAGATGAACGACCTGATGCTCTCCGGTATCAAAAGTCAGATGAATCCTCATTTTCTCTTCAATTGCCTGACATCCATTACCCTGTATATTGAAGAACAAAATCTGGAGGCAGCCACCCGGTATCTCTCCCTGTTTTCACAACTCATCCGCTACATGCTGGATGCTGCCAGCAATGTCAACCTCTTGCTTGCCCGTGAACTTGAAATGCTGAAACTTTATCTTGAATTGGAGTCTATGCGTTTCAAACATAAGCTGACCTTTGCCATTGAAACAGATCCGGAGCTGGATCCGGAACTGATGCACATTCCGCATATGATGGTGCAACCGGTGGTTGAAAATGCCATCTGGCATGGATTGATGCACAAACCTGAAGGCGGACATATCCGAATCGCGTTCACCCACATGGATGGTTCCCTCCTCAAGGTGACCATTGAAGACAATGGCATTGGCCGCCAGCAGTCTGCACTTTTCAAGTCTGGTAAACATACCCTCCGCAAATCAATGGGTACAAAACTCCTGCAAGACCGCATTGCCCTGATGAACCGGCAATCTGATGGTGCTTGCAGTTTCATTACAGAAGACCTTGCAGACGCACAAGGTAATCCCCGCGGTACCCGTGTAACCCTGATTATTTCAGTTGCATGAAAAAAATAAAAACCATATTAATTGATGACGAAAGCGATAGTCTTAACCTGCTTGAATTGCTGCTCCGCAAGTGTGGCAATGGCATTGATGTGATCGGGAAATTCAGTGATCCCCGCGAAGCTTTGGCTGTATTGCCTCTGCTCAAACCTGACCTTTTGTTCCTCGACATTGAAATGCCCCGGATGACTGGCTTTGACTTGCTGGAAACCCTGCCTGATCAGTCTTGCCGGGTAATTTTTGTAACAGCTCATCACCAGCATGCCCTGAAGGCCTTCCGTTACAATGCCATCGACTACCTGCTGAAACCGCTTCAACTGAGCGAACTGCAGCGGGCTCTCGACAAAGTTTCCCGCAGCATGCCCCTCTCAAGGCAACAGTGGCAGTCGGCTCAGAAACAACTGGAGGAGGAAAACTGTTCCAGAATTGCCGTTTCCGGCCACAACGGCATCATCTTCCTGGAACTCCCAGATATCCTTTATGCAGAAGCCATCAACAACTACACCAAGATATTCACCCTTCAAGGCAAACAAATCACTACCGCCAAAACGCTGAAAGATGTACAGGAAACCTTGTCTGACAGCATGTTCATGCGCATACACAGGCAATTTCTGGTCAACCTCAAACACATCCGTCAGTTCAACCGCGGCGACAATTCCATCACCATGATCAATGGTGAAACATTGCCCGTTTCCCGCTCCCAGAAAGACCTCCTGTTGGAGAAATTCAAATGGCTGTAAAAACCTCGTGCCTTATGCCTTTTCCCTGATCCCTTTTCCCTCTCGCCTTATGCCTTTTCCCTCATCCCTTGTCACTCGTCACTCGTCCCTAATCCCCCCTACCCCACCTCATATACCTCATCCCAACGAGTCGTGAACCGCTTGCTGCGCATCTCCTGACGCATCTTCCAGTTACGGGTGAGTCCGGATGCAGCAAACTTGACCATATCATCCCGCATACTGAAGTTGATATTGTCCATCGCATCCATCAGCGCCCTGTTTTCCTGCGGAGCGGCAGGGGCAAAAAGATTACCCTGCAGGGCATCATCCGGAACAATACCACCCAGTATAACCCCGGCTTTGACGTACTTGGTCCCGGGCCGGAAGAGAGATTCCACCAGCGGCAGGGCAGCCCGGATGAGCGCCGATGTATCAGACGTGGGGTGCGTCAGTATACCATAGCGGTGATGGTGCTGTGGATTGTAGATATAGCTGCCACTTTGTGTGCCATTGGTCACCACAAATACATCAATGGAGGCGGCAGCTGAATACTGCCGCCGGAGTTTCTCAGCAGCGCGTGCCGTAAAGGTGGCCACAGCTTCTTTCAGGGGTGCGAGATCAAAAACGGGCTTACCAAACATGCGCGTGGTTGCAATCATTTTCTTTTTTTCAAGCGGGTCTTTGAGGCGGATGCAGGGCTCGCCATTCAACTCACGGATCATCCGTACGCCCACCACGCCGCCAAGGTTTTTACGGGCCCATTCCTGCGGCATATGGCGCAGTTGCCAGGCGGTATTGACACCATACATCTCTTTGAGCTTGCGGGCGTAACGCCGTCCGATTCCCCAGAGATCAGACACATCTGTCATTTCCAAGGCTTCCTGGAGGCTGTCAGGATCATCCAGCACCATGATGCAACCAGTTTTTTGCTTGGCTTTTTTCGCCAACCGGTTGGCCACCTTGCTAAGCACCTTGGAGGGGGCAATGCCTACCGATACCGGTATGCCTGTCCACGCCCCCACCACATCCCGCAGGTGCGCAGCAAAGCTGCGGAGTGCCGCTGGAGGCAGGTGCGAAAGGTCGATGAACGCCTCATCCACCGAATAGACCTCTACGCAGCGGTGAATGTCGTGGTCTGCAAGCAGCCGCAACGTATCCATCACCCGCATGCTCAGGTCTCCGTAGAGGTGGTAATTGGAGGAGAAGACCGCCACATCATGCTGCTTCAGTAAATCACGGCTTTCAAACAACGGCACCCCCATATCAATACCCAGTTTTTTGGCCTCATCGGTACGCGCAATGATGCAGCCGTCGTTGTTGCTGAGCACCACCACGGGTTTTCGCTGCAAATCGGGCCTGAAAAGCCGTTCGCAGGAGCAATAGAAGCTGTTACAATCGATGATCGCAAACATTTAAACGGGATGGATGACATAAGTAACTACCCCCCAAACAGAGAACTCTGCATAGGGATCTATCTCTATCGGTGCCAGCCTTTCGGTTTCAGGCAGCAAACGGAGCTTGTTGAAGGTTTTCTCGAAGCGGCGGATGAGCATATCGCCATTGAGCACGGCAATAACAATCTTGCCCGTAACAGGCTTGATGCTGCGGTCTACAATCACCGTATCGCCGTCGAATATCCCTGCCCCTATCATGGCTTCACCGCGTACGCGCATGAAAAAGGTGGCGGGTTTGTTGCGGATGAGCTGCTCATTGAGATCGATGCCCCGCTCGGCAAAATCATCTGCCGCCGCCCCGAAACCCGTGGCGTTAGCAGTTTTCACCTGTTGCTGTGTGTAGGATTTGGAGCCGGCATAGGCCGCTCCCTGGTAGATTTCGGCGTCCATAGAATACTAATTTATTTAGCAATAATAGTGCTAAATAAATTAGTATTCAAGTTTTGTTGAAAACTTTATTCCTTGATGAACAGAATCTCAACCCGTCGGTTCATCCAGGTCAGCGCCCTGTCTGTGTTGTAGATGGAAGGATTGTTCATACCAAAGGATTTGGAGGTAATGCGTGCGGAGGTGATGCCGAAGCTGATCAGGTAGTTCCGGGCTGTCCGAACACGGTAATCAGATAGCTTGTCATTGTATTCTGCCTCACCTTCAAGGTCTGTATATCCCCTGAGTTCACAGCGGTAGTCGTCGTTTCGTTTGAGGAAGTCAACTGCGCGCGACAACAACCGGAAGCTATGCTGCGTGAGACCGTAGCGGTCGAATTCAAAATAGATTACAAAGCGGATGGTGTCACCGGAGATCTGTGGCTCTACTTTAGAGGCATCTTCTTCGGGCATCTTCATATCAGCCAGATACTGCGGTGCAGCCGGCTGTGGAGCAGGACGAACGATGCCAGGCAATGCCAGTTCCACAGAAACCGGACAACCGGCATTGGTAACCGGACCAGCAACGGTGGTACAGCTGTCTTTTTCATCTACTACGCCATCACCATCGGTATCGATGATCAGCGGCTTTTCAGGAGCGGTGGATGGTGCACCGATGGACATGCCATATTGGAGCTGACTCATAGCGGGCTCACGCTTGCGCCTGAAGTTGATATAGAGACCGGCTGAATACGCCAAGCTGCCTTTCAAGTTGGTAGTAACGGGAACACCATATCCTATCTGCGCATTCACCATAAAGCGCTTATCTTCCGGTAAGAACCGAACGCCGGCACCCACAGGCAACGAAGCCCTGAAGTTACCACCGCGGTAACCTCCCTGCACAGCTGCAAAGCCGAAGGGACGGAATAAATTGGAAGGGGCAGTAAAATGACGGTAAACATCCATACGGCCATTCAGCATCCAGCTGCGGGCAGGAAGTACACCTGTATAACCCTTGATGGCATGGCGTCCATAGGAAACGCCACCATCAATGGATGCAGCCCAGTCGTTTGAAAAATTGCGGTAGAAGCCCATACCATACATAAGGTTGGACTGCTGAAACATGCTACCCAATTTGGCACGAATTCCGGCTTGTGGATATTCTTTGATGATTTCGTAATGCAGAATATTGAATCGGCTTGGTGTGAACATGGTCCACTTTATCTCATCATCTTCTTGCGCAACAGCGGAAGACACAGATATGATAGCCGAAAAGGCGTATAAAAGAAAATGGATTTTTTTCATTGCTGAAATGGTTTTTGATCGGATAGGTGCTTTTACAAATATGAAGGTAGATAATATAAGGGGAAACGGAGAGTTTGAAGCGGATATTTTATCAACAGGCTATTTACGTGGTTGTTGGCAGGCCCATTAAGGGTTTACACGTAATTAAGAAAACTTTAATAATTCAAACTTCCACTAGTAAAAAAGGGGTTGTAATCTTGTATAGTCAATGACACGCATCCAATCCGAAAGAAAAACCCAAACCAATCCAATCCAAAACCAAACATATCCAAATCCAAAAAACCAATCCAATCCTATCCAGATAAAGCCCGTAAAAAATCCAATCCTACAAAAAGACCTTATCCAATCCTAATCCAAAACCAGTCCAATCCAAAGAAAAACCAAAAAACCAATCCAATCCAAAGAAAAACCTAAACAATCCAATCCAATCCTATCCAAAAGCCACAGGCAATCCAAACTATGAAACCGTGACTAACACACACATTCTGCCTGAAAATACTGCCCCGCTTCTGCGGGGCGTTTTTTTTATGTAAATTTAAACTATGTCAAAACCTGAAATTCAATTCCTGGAAGGTCCGAGCTCAAGGTGGCAGGACTTTAAATTCGTGCTGAAAGTTTGTGTGGAATTTATCAGGGGCTTCCGTGCCCTCAACTTCATTGGTCCGTGTGTAACTATTTTCGGTTCCGCCCGATTTAAGGAAGACAGTGAGTACTACGACCTCACACGACGCTTTGCTGCAGAGGTGTCTAAGCTGGGATTTACCATTCTAACCGGAGGCGGACCAGGATTGATGGAGGCCGCAAACCGCGGTGCAAGAGATGTTGGTGCCCGGTCGGTCGGATGCAATATCGTATTGCCCATGGAGCAGCAGCCCAATCCTTACCTCGACAAATGGGTGAACATGCGGTATTTCTTTGTGCGCAAGACATTGCTCATCAAATACTCCTATGCCTTCGTGATTATGCCCGGCGGTTTCGGCACACTCGATGAGTTGTTTGAAGCGATGACACTGATCCAAACCGGCAAGATCATGGCCTTCCCCGTAATCATCTTCTGCAAAGATTACCACAAGGAGATGATCGAACACATCGAAAAAATGCGGGTCATGAAAACCATTTCAGAAGAAGATCTTGAACTGTTCCTTGTTACAGACAGCATCGAAGAAGCCACCGCCCTCATCAAGAAATGCATCCGCACTTACGGACTCTCCCACCTCCCCAAAAAACCCAGCTGGATTTTGGGTGAAAAGAGGTGAGACTATCTAGTTGTACAGTCAAATAAGTGGATT
The DNA here is from genome assembly GCA_044372235.1 of Chitinophagaceae bacterium. Lineage (GTDB taxonomy): Bacteria > Bacteroidota > Bacteroidia > Chitinophagales > Chitinophagaceae > Pollutibacter. Next base: position 1,671 of record JBILSG010000074.1, on the reverse strand, counting down.
TAAGTCTTGAATATAATATGAGGAAAATGCATTTAAATAAAAGACGTTACAGGATAACTCAATTTTTGAGCCACATCTAGCCTATGGTCTGGATTGGTATAAGTGGAAGTAAAAAAATACTCATTATTTATCTTCTGTACAACCCACCTATTATAGAATCTATGACCATTAGGCCAGGATGGATAATCGTAAATAGTATAATCACAATAACCTCCTTCTCTTATGTCACAATCGATTCGTGTATTAGGCCCATTACCAAGTTGGTAGGTACCATAACTTGATAATGCATAATTTCCCAGTAAAGATTGACGATATAAAGCTGTTGAATCTGGAATACCCTTTAAGGTTGCATTAAGTATTTTCTGCTCAATAAAGCCTTCTTTTTTGACTGTAACCTTATAAGTGAAAGCTTCATCATTACCATTAACTGATTTGAAAGTGAGTGAGTGCCCAATATTACCCATATATATTATTTCCTATCCAAAAACATCGGACACGAAGCACTCTTTTCAGCCATTGAATCTGTGCTCAACGGAAAAAATTGGTTCAACAATCTTGATACTGAAAACAATAAAAACAAGGGGTTCTTACATCTTCTCAGCAACCGGGAAAAACAGATTGCTAAACTGGTGGCTCAAGGCTATTCCACAGCTAAAATCGCCAATGCCCTTTTCATCAGCGAACTCACCGTCTCCACCCATCGCAAAAACATCCTCCGCAAACTTAATCTTGAAAATTCTGTTCAGCTGGGGAATTACCTGCATTTGTTCAACTGAACAAAAACATGATTTAAATCATGTTCTCTCCTTGCAATGGTCAGTAGCATGACTGCCCGCCAGTCGGACCTTTGTATACAACTTTTAAAACAAAGCCGTATGAATGGGAGAATTCTTGAACTGTTCATGAAAGAAAATGATGCCTGGGACGACATGATCACCCGCCAGAAAAAGGAGATTCCTGATCTGGAAAATATGGTATCGGCTATCATGAAAGACCGCAAAAACCTCGACGGTGCAATCGCACAGGGTGTCAACCTCCTGAAACATGAAATGCATGAACAGGAAAATACCATGACGGAAATCAAGGCAGAACTGGCTAAGCAACAAGATTTCCTCGCGAGCGAAAGCAAGGGCAACAGCTATCCGGTTCACACATTGCTCAGCCAGAACGCCCTGCGGGAGCGCATCCGCAACGCCGAAAGGAGATTCCTTGACCTGAAATGCAACTACCTCAATTACCTTGCTAACGCACTCTAAATCAGCCTTCACACACAATTCCCCTCCTGCCCCGACTTCGTCGGGGATAGGAGGGGTGGCTGCATTAAAATATTGCACCCACTGCGGTGAGCCCTGCTCCGGCGCCATCCACCACGAATCCCTGCCTTTCTGTTGCACTGGCTGTAAACAGGTATACCTCATCCTCCAGGAAACCAATGCCTGCGACCCAGCCATGATGGCCACCCTAACCAACATCAGCGCCAAAGGGAAATTCATCAACAACAAATGGGATTACCTCGACGAACCTGCTATCGCCGCCAAACTAGTTAGCTTCAGCAGTGCCTCCCAGGTGCACCTGCAACTGAAACTGCCCAATATCCATTGCTCGAGCTGCATCTGGCTGCTGGAACATATGCGCAAGATGAACAAAGGCATCCTCTCCTCTACCGTAGAT
>JBILSG010000382.1:0-2670 GCA_044372235.1 Chitinophagaceae bacterium | reverse complement strand
ATCCGGGTGCCAAGCATTACCTAACCAGCGATGTATTTGTTTACATCACTTCCTGGATGAGTCCGGAGAATGCCAAAAAAGACACATCTGCATTCAAATATACCCGGGTGAATCAGGGAGATACTGTTTTTTATTCCAATGGGTATGTCTTGGTTGAAGACCTGGTTAGGGCCAATAAAAACGACAATAAAGACCTGCCGCTGGTAGACAGCGCCTGGCTGTCTAAGCTGAACGTTGTAACCAGTCAGGGTGTTGGATTCAAATCGACCCCGGGTTATTTTGTTCAAAAAGGATTTGGTTTCAGCAAGGCCGATACCGTCATGGAGCAGTCTCTTGTACTGAATCTCGAAAAAAGAGGCAAAGACGAGGTTTACCTCGGTGTTAAGGAAAGTCCTTCTGTGATGCGGTATATTACCCTCAAGGCTTTCCGATTCCCGCTGATTAACCTGTTGTGGCTCGGAACAGTCATCATGGTAATCGGATTCATGATCAGTATGTATTTCAGGTTAAAAAGCAAATTATACGCCATCTAATGTAAAATAAGGATGAACAGACTGCTCATCATCTTTTTCTTAGGTTTAGCAGGACATAGCTTTTCACAAACAAGTTATGGTCCTAACGATACGCTGGTTGTCCCCTTCATTGTATATGGAGGGGACACCATGACTTATAGGGTCATGGATCAGGTTTTCGTATCTGCTAAAATGAGTAAAGAGCAACGGAAGGCAAACAGGGAATGGACCCGCCTGCGCAATGCGGTTTATGTTACATATCCTTATGCCATGAAGGCCAGTGCCATCATCAACGATGTAAACAGGCACCTTGCGGGCGTTACAGATGAACAGAAAAGAAAAAAGTACCTCAGTCTGCGGGAAAAAGAGTTAAAGAAAGAGTTTACTGCACCGTTAACCAATCTTTCCGTTTACCAGGGGAAAATATTGATGAAACTCATCAACAGGCAGACGAAGAATACCTGTTATGAACTGGTAAAAGAATACAGGGGAGGCTTCTCAGCACGGTTCTGGCAAACCCTGGCATGGGTTTTTGGCGGCAGCCTGAAACAGAATTATGATCCCAACGGGGAAGATGCTGAAATGGAAAGCATCGTACAGGAAGTTGCTCGCATGTACGGACATGCCTCCTGATTACTTATCTTTGCAGCGCAAAAATCAATAAATGAAATTATATGTTCTCGCAATCGGGGTACACCCTGATGATGTTGAACTCAGCTGTTCCGGCACGCTGATCAATGAGGTCAGAAAAGGCAATGCTGCAGGAGTGGTTGATCTCACTGCAGGAGAACTGGGGACACGCGGAACCGCGCTGACAAGGGCTTCAGAAGCGGCACTGGCAGCTCAGATTATGGGCTTGTCTGTCCGTGAAAACCTGGGCATGCGTGATGGATTTTTCAGGAATGATGAAGACCACCAGCTAAAGGTTATCAGGGTAATCCGCAAATACCGTCCGGAAGTCATACTCGCAAATATCCTCGATGACCGCCATCCGGATCACGGAAGGGCCGGCAAACTTGTAGCAGAGGCTGCATTTCTGGCAGGGTTAAGTAAAATTGAAACGGTTGATGAAGATGGTAAGCCACAAGATCGGTGGAGACCAAAGCAAATACTGCATTATATCCAGGACAGGTTTTACGAGCCGCAGTTGATTGTAGATATCTCAGGTGTATTTGAACATCGGATGGAAGCAATCAAAGCGTATTCCACCCAGTTTCATACCCAACCAGCCGGTGCCCATGGCACGCAGACATATATTTCAACACCCGGTTTTATGGATGCAATTATTTCGAGAGCCAGGTTGATGGGGAAGCGTATAGGTGTACAATATGGGGAAGGATTCATGACGCAGAAGTCCATTGGTATCCACCAGCTTGAAGACCTGGTACTTGTAGAAACCTAGGTCTGAAATTCAACACATAAATCAATCAGAACCAATAAAACATAAAGATGTCAAAGGTAAAAGTCGGTTTGGTACAGATGAGTTGCAGTGGTGATGCCCGCTTGAATATGGAAAAGGCCATCAGTGGGATCAGGGATGCAGCTTCCAAAGGAGCCAATATTGTTTGCCTGCAGGAGTTGTTTACATCACTCTATTTCTGTGATGTGGAGGACTATGAAAACTTCAAACTGGCAGAGCCCATTCCCGGTCCTTCAACAGACATTTTATCAGAAGTTGCCAAGGAGTTGGGTGTGGTGATCATCGCCTCTTTGTTTGAGAAAAGGGCCCAGGGATTGTATCACAACACCACAGCTGTTTTGGATGCTGATGGCACCTACCTCGGGAAGTACCGTAAAATGCATATTCCTGATGATCCGGCTTATTTTGAAAAGTTTTATTTCACACCCGGCGATTTGGGGTATAAGGTTTTCAAGACAAAGTTTGCGACTCTTGGTGTGTTGATATGTTGGGACCAGTGGTATCCTGAAGCAGCCAGACTTACTGCGCTGAGGGGTGCTGAGATTCTTTTTTATCCGACTGCTATTGGTTGGGCAACATCACAGGATGCTGCCACCAATGAGGAGCAATACAATGCTTGGCAAACCATCCAACGCAGCCATGCTGTTGCCAATGGTGTGCATGTGGTGAGTGTAAATCGTGTTGGTTTTGAACAGGATGGCGCCATGAAATTTTGGGGAGGATCATTCGTTTCCAACC
>JBILSG010000381.1:0-2705 GCA_044372235.1 Chitinophagaceae bacterium | reverse complement strand
GTTGAGCGATTGATGTTGAATATTTGTCTGATTTCAAGAATGTGAAATTAATCAATTTCGAAAAGCGGACATCTATCTCAGTCATTTTGTTACACGGAGAAGAGCTTAATTTCCGTGATAATCTTAGATTAAACAATAAAAAGCCTGATTTGTTCAACATCAAGTTATGTTCCTTTTACAATGTGAAAGCCAGACTACTGACTGAAACCTCTCCAATTCCTGCATCCAGGAGTGTTTGGATACATGATTCAGTGGATGCGCCGGTTGTGATTACGTCGTCAACCAACAGGATGTTTTTCCCAAGCATCGCAGGATCGTTGTTAACACCGAATACGTCAGACACATTTTCCCATCTTTCAATCCTGCTTTTTTGGGTTTGCGTTGCAGTATGCGTACTTCGTTTTAAAAAGTTCTCATGGCATGGAATTCCTGTTGCCTTTGACATTCCCCTACAAAGCAGAGCCGCTTGGTTATAACCCCTGGATTTTTCTTTTTTGGGATGGAGAGGCATGGGTATCAGGTAATCAATATTGTGTAAGGCGGTCAGACCACTCAGCTTGTAGCCCATGAGTTCTCCAAAGAACAAACCGAGTTCAGGTTGGTTGTCATATTTAAGCCTGTGAATAGCTTTTTGAATGGGTGTTTCTTCCTGGTAGAAGAAAGTGCTGTTTGCAAAGGATGCTTTTACCCTGCCCCAAAATAGTTTTTCAACCGGGTTATCCCTGATTTTTTCAAATTCCGTGAAAGGCAGGTCTGTCATACACGCCACGCAGAAGAATTCATTTTCTTCAACTGATGATTGGTCGCATCCAAAACAAAGTCTTGGGAAAATAAGGTTACTCACTGCCTGTGAGCAATAGCTTACTGTCTTGATGATCTTTTCAGCGATAAACATGGGTCATTGAAAAATAGTTCTGTAAATCTCTTCCACAAGGGCAACATCAATTGTTTTAATTCCTTTGTGCTGATCTCCTTTTCGGTTGTATTTGCTGATAACGATGCTGTCGAATCCAAGTTTGGCTGCTTCTGAAATGCGTTGATCTATTCGGTTGACAGCCCGGATCTCACCGCTAAGACCTACTTCACCCGCAAAACAGATTTTTTGTGACAGGGGTATATCCTCATAAGAACTCAGCAGGGCAAAAACCATGGCCAGATCAATGGCAGGATCTTCAATTTTCAGTCCACCTGCAATATTCACAAACACATCTTTACTTCCAAATTGAAATCCTCCTCTTTTCTCCAGCACGGCAAGTAAAAGTTGGAGCCTGCGAAGGTCGAAACCGCTGGCAGTTCGCTGTGGTGTTCCATAAACAGAAGGTGTAACAAGGGCCTGGACTTCAATCAGCAGTGGACGGAGACCTTCCATCGTTGCCCCAATTGCAATGCCACTCAATTGTTCTTCTTTCTGGTTGATCAGGATATCAGACGGATTGGTGACGGGTTTCATGCCTGTTCCGGTCATTTCATAGATGCCCAGTTCTGCAGTTGATCCAAACCTGTTCTTGGTTGTCCGTAAAATCCTGTAGGCATAATGCTGATCTCCTTCAAATTGTAAAACAGTATCTACCATGTGCTCCAGCAGTTTAGGTCCGGCTATACTGCCATCTTTGGTAATATGTCCGATCAGGAAAACTGGTGTTTGTGTTTCTTTGGCAAAGCGTTGAAATTCAGCTGTACATTCCCTTATTTGTGAGATTGTTCCGGGTGAGGAATCGATGTAAGGTGATTGTAACGTTTGAATGGAGTCGATGACTACCAGCTGAGGTTTTATTTTTTTTATTTCCTGGAAGATGACCTGTGTTGATGTTTCGGTGAGTAAATAGAATTCATCATGGGCAACGTTGATCCTGTTTGCCCGCATTTTGATTTGCTGCTCACTTTCTTCTCCGCTTACATAGAGGATTCTAAGCTCCTGCATTTGCAATGCATCCTGAAGGAACAGGGTAGATTTACCTATTCCGGGTTCACCGGCTACTAAAACGAGACTTCCTGCAACGATGCCGCCCCCGAGCACCCTGTTCAGTTCTTCGTCCTTTGAAATAATTCTGTCTTTTTCCAGTGATTCTACTTCATGAAGCACAACACTTTTGCTGTTGCTGCGGTTGTTTTCTTTCCAGTCCTCTTTTTGTTTGCCGGTTTCCTTGTGAATGATCTCTTCTGTAAAGCTGTTCCATTCCTGACAAGCAGGACATTTCCCAGCCCATTTTGGAGACTCGTAACCACAATTTTTACAGAAAAAAGCTTTTTTGATTTTACTCATGGGGTGAAGATATAAATCATTGACTTATGTTAACCGGTAAAAACAACAGGATAAGTTGGGAATTTTACCATAAAAAAAGGGTTGGTAGACACCAACCCTTGTACTTACTAACCCATTAAATTCTTTAGCTAAATTACAAATTGTGGACACAGTACAAAATAAATTTTTGCCGCTGTGCATAACTTTTCGGAACAGACAAATCTTTTACAGGATGTTCAAATTTTTATCAAATCTTTCACAATCATTTGATTACCAGCGATGTAATTTGCAGTAAAATCATTTAAATGGGTTCCGTTTATATCATATCCCTCCTCTTTGTAGGCATAGGCATGCTGGTATCCCTCAGGCTGAAGTCAAAGTTCAATCAGTACGGAACAGTCAGGATACGTTCAGGATTAACTGGTCGGGATGTTGCTGTACAGATGCTTAAAGACAACGGTAT
>JBILSG010000380.1:0-2710 GCA_044372235.1 Chitinophagaceae bacterium | reverse complement strand
GGCGCTGCGTTTGTCCTTTTCGGTTCTCAACACCACAAAATCCCTTACAGGATCTGGCTTGCGGCCATGTCCATGGCCAAAAACACGAAGACCACTGATGGCAAATTTTCCTGATGGCACTGAAATGTTTTCCAGGCGGATGTACCTGGTTTCAACCTGACTATCCAGTTCAATGTAGTCATGCGGTACGTCCTGGTTGTTGGCGGACTTATCAACGAGCAGCTTCCACTCCTTACCATCTGTAGAGTGGTACAATTTATACCGGTGTCTTTGTCCGATGGTTTTTCCGAGAAAAGCTGCATCCTGATCAGCATAATTGATTTGGATGGCCTTAACAGTGGAAATGGCTCCCAGGTCAGACTGTAGCCATTCACCGGCATCTCCACTTGCAGCACTCCAGTATGTTTTGATGCTTTCATCCACAGCGTTGTTGGCATTGTAAAGACTTCCTAGAACGGAAGAAACCATCACCGGTTTTTTGTAATTGAGCAACATCCATCCGGTGAACCTACTTTTTGCATGATCAACAGTGTCCCCAGGCAGGTAATGGGGATAATCACCAAAAGCCGTATTGCAGTACATCACACCGTCATTGTCGAATCCGGCTGGCCAGATACCGAGCCTGCGTTCAAAATTATTCTTCACACCAATCGCTATGGTAGACACATGCCAATATTTACTTTGATTGTCTTGAAAAGTGGCGCCATGTCCTGCTCCCCTTGCAAATCCACCGGCTTTGATACTCAGGGGATCCGACTGGTTCTGGACATAATCAAGTGGGCCACTACCTACAGCCACTCCATCAGCATAACCACTGAATTCCGTACCTGGACCGGCATACTGAAAATAATATTTACCCTTGTGCTTGGTCATCCAGGCTCCTTCAATAAAACCATCCAGAAAAGTATCATCCATATACTCTCCGAATCGGTGCCAACCGTAACGCCAGCTTTCAAGTCCGAACATCTCTTTCCGCGTTCCAATTGGTTGGAACGTCTTCCTGTCTAGCTCTATACCATAAAGCGGCCAGCGGTTGCTGCTGCCGTTGTACATGTAAAACCGACCGTCATCATCCGTAAAAAAAGCTGGATCCCAGCCTCCAATATCAACAGAGTCAATGAGCGGTTTCCAGGTGTCTTTCTTGGGATCGGTACTCATCCAAAGTGTAAAATTTTTGGAATAGGTGGAGCCGAAAACCAGCATGGTATCACCTACAATACCTACAGCAGGCGCGCACAATTCATCATATACATTATTCCAGGGGCGCAGGAAACGCCTGGAAACAAAATGCCAGTTGCTCATATCGCTGCTCCACCAGTAGCCCCACTGGTTGGTACTGAAGAGGTAATAATCACCTTTGTAGTTCACAATCACGGGATCTGCTGTGGCACGGTGTTTGCCCCAGGTGGAAAAATTGGGAATCGGTGTGTAACCGTAATCGATGTTTATGGGATTGGCGTAGGTCTTCTGTTGTGCAGCGACCACATAACCCGCAAAAACAAGCACAATAAGGAAGGCTGTTTTTTTCATATTGCAATTGACATTTCAGTTGCCTAAAGATACGGTGCTGTGAATCCAAGTGCTCGCAACCCGCTTTTAATTTCCGTATTTTTCAGGAATAAATCCCATATTAGTCTACTTCTCGCATTTTCGATCATGATGACAATCGGGCCCTGATCAATCGCCAGTGTTGAACCGGCAAACCAGAGTTCCTGGATCGAAAACGCATCCGCAAAACCATATTCACCCCATAACTTATCGCCCAGTTTGTAGTAGAAAAAGCGAAGTGCTGCCATGCTTTCGTCGGGGGTGAAGGGTAAAGAAGAAATGGCTGCTGTTGGACTGATAACACCGATATCATTGCCGGGGGCACTGGCAGCATATCCATTCGGTACGTCACTGGCGGTCAAGCCCCAGCAAACCCTGCTGTAACCGGCAAATTTTTTAGGATTATCTGCACAGTAGGCATGATTGATCTTGCTGTGGCTGACTACCTGCTGCTCATAATTGGCATAGGCATCACGAAGACCAAAAGGGTTAATACCTAAAAAAGAGTAATGTGAAAAGAAAAGCGGTCCGCCCAATGAAGGTCCAAGCGGCAACTGAAACCCATATTGATTCTGGTTGGATACCTGAGCGCCGCTCCTAGCGAAACCCTGGTCATAAACAGATTTAGGGATGCCAAATGTAGGCGATGAAGCAGCTAAAACATAGGTAATCAGGCATTCATTCCAGCCCTGGATCTTCATGTTCATGTCCCACCCGAAATTGGGACTCCAGTGCCAGTAGAGTACGTTTTCGCCCGACTTCCTGAACCACGACCATTCAACGGCTTCCCAGATGGTGTTAATATCTTTGCGGAGGTTAACTTCCTCCGCTGATGTGCCAGAAAAATAAGCCCTGACAGTCAGCAAGCCAGCCATGAGATAAGATGTTTCTACCAAATCTGCCCCATTATCTTTGGCACTAAACGGGATAACAGCACCTGTTTTACCATTGAGCCAGTGCGGAAAAGCTCCATGAAAAGTCTGTGCCGAATTTTTCAGGAATCCAACCGTTTTTTTGACCCGTTCAAGTGCATCGTTACGGGTAATGAATTTCCTTTCTATAGCAGCTGGAATGGTCATCAGTCCGAACCCACTACCGCCCGAAGTAACCAAATCTCCGGAAGTATTTCTTTCGCGTGCCAGTCCGGATACAGGATGCCCAA